>JAFGFW010000068.1 GCA_016930875.1 Deltaproteobacteria bacterium
ATAGCAATGGAGAAGGAGCTCAGGTTTGCCATTCGCGAAGGTGGTCGTACGGTAGGGGCCGGCGTTATCAGCGAAATACTGGAATAGCGGGCACAACGAGCCCGACACAGAAGGAGTGAAAACGTGAGGATCATTGTTACGTTGGCCTGCAGCGAGTGCAAGCGCCGGAATTACACGACAACCAAGAATAAACGAACAACGCAGGGAAAGCTTGCATTTAAGAAGTACTGCAGATTTTGTCGGACACACACCTTGCACAAGGAGACCAAGTAGTTGGTTGGAATGTGACGGACCTGCAAGGGACGTACTCTTATTGCAGGCCAGTAGCTCTAACGGTTAGAGCACCGGACTCCAAATCCGGGTGATGGGGGTTCGAATCCCTCCTGGCCTGCCACTATACGAGGTGTTCACCAAAAAAGGAGATTCATGGGACGTCTCAAGAAGAAAAGGCCAGCATCGACAAAGAAGAAGGGTCGAAAAAAAGCCGTTAAGGAGAATAATCTCCAGCGGGGCCCCGAGAAACCCTTGGTCTCAGACTTGACATATCAGAAAAAGGCTGAGCCAAAGGAGTTAGTGAAGGGCAAGAAGGAGGTTCCCAAAACAATCACGCCCTCAGGGCGGGGGATTCAACTGGCCTTTTGGGGGAAGGCGACACAGTTTCTCAGGGAGGTAAGAATAGAACTCAGGAAGGTTACGTGGCCTTCCAAAAAAGATGCCATGGCATCTACGGCCGTTGTCATTGTCCTGGTGTTTATTGTTTCTGCGTTTCTCGGTTTGGTGGACGTGGGGCTGTCCTCTCTGATTCGTTTGGTGCTTCAATAATAGTGAACTTAGGGGCTTCGCCCCAATTGGAGTGATAGAGTAGCGGAATCATTCTAAGGCACTGATAGACTGCCTGCAACAGACATGTAATCTCAACAAGTTGTAGAAAATCCGAGACGTCTGACTAATGAGGATAAAGCGTGGCTCTTAAATGGTATGTAGTTCATACTTACTCGGGGTATGAGAACAAGGTGAAAACTGCCTTGGAAGAGCAGTTTGCATCTTCGGCTCATCCTGAGCATATTGGCAAGGTCTTGATCCCTACTGAGCAGGTTGTGGAACTGGTCAAGGGAAAAAGAAAGACATCCTCAAGGAAGTTCTACCCTGGCTATATTCTTGTGCAGATGGAACTGAATGAGGACACTTGGCACATAGTAAAGGACACGCCAAAGGTAACCGGCTTTCTGGGGGGCCGAGACACGCCCGCCCCGTTGACTGATGCGGAGGCCGAACAGATCCTGGGCCAGGTAGAGGCCGGAAAGCTCAAGCCTCAACCGAAATATCTGTTTGAGCCGGGAGAGGATGTCCGAGTCATTGACGGTCCCTTCACGAACTTCACAGGGACAGTGGAAGACGTGAAACCAGACAAGGGCAAAATCAGGGTCATGGTTAGCATTTTCGGGCGGCCCACCCCGGTAGAGTTGGACTTTGTTCAGGTAAGCAAGGTGTAGGCGTTCACAGGTTCAGGGTTATCTTTCTTTCGTTAACCTTGCTCGTAAGCCAGCCCGCCAGACGTACGGCGGGATGAAACCACGAATCAACGGTTTAGTTTTTGCTAAACCCTGAACCCTTGAACCTCTGAACCCGTGAACGGTTACGAAAGATTGTAGTGGCTAAAAACACATTAGGAGCACAAAGCGCATGGCAAAAAGAATGATAGGTTCGATCAAGTTGCAGGTTCCGGCCGGGCAGGCCAACCCTTCCCCACCCATTGGCCCAGCTTTGGGACAGCAGGGGGTCAACATCATGGAATTCTGCAAGGCCTTTAATGCAAAAACCGCTGGTCAAGAGGGGATGATCATACCGGTAGTGATCACTGTTTATCAGGATCGCTCATTTTCCTTTGTCACAAAAACGCCTCCCGCATCAGTCCTGCTGAAGAAGGCAGCTAAGATTGCCAAAGGCGCCGGTGACCCAAAGCGGGAAAAGGTCGGCGAAGTGACACGGCCTCAGGTCGAAGAAATAGCCAAGATGAAGCTTGTGGATTTGAACGCAAACGACTTGGATAGCGCCTGCAAGATCATAGAAGGCACGGCTCGAAGCATGGGGATTGAAGTAGTTTGATGGCGAAAGGGGTTCTAGACTTTACTATGAGAAAACGTGGGAAAAAATTCAGTGAGTCAGCAAAGCGAATTGACAGGAACAAGTCTTACGATTTTGCGGAGGCATTGAACTTTGCCGTGGACATGTCTTATGCTAGATTTGATGAGGGCATTGACGTTGCAGTGCGTTTGGGGGTGGATCCCAGACATGCCGATCAGATGGTCCGCGGTTCAGTCATGTTGCCGAATGGCACGGGCAAAGAAGTCAAGGTCTTGGTTTTTGCAAAGGGTGAGAAAGAGACGGAGGCCAGGGAAGCAGGGGCGGATATTGTGGGAAACGACGACCTGCTGGAAAAGATCAAGAAAGGCTGGCTGGAATTTGACAAGGCTGTTGCGACTCCGGACATGATGGGCGCGGTCGGGCGTATTGGCAAGATTCTTGGACCCAGGGGGTTGATGCCGAATGCAAAAACCGGCACTGTTACGTTTGAAGTGGCCAGCGCTGTAAAGGATTTGAAGGCAGGCAAGATTGATTTCAAAGTCGAGCGTGCGGGTATTGTTCATGCGTCAGTGGGGAAAGTATCTTTTGGCGTGGAAAAGCTGTTGGAAAACCTCACTTCCTTTCTCGATACGATCATTCGTCTCAAACCGGCCAGCAGCAAGGGCACATATCTAAAAGGGATTTCCGTTTCGTCCACCATGGGGCCTGGCATTAAGATAGATCCTGCCCATGTAAAGACCATTCTGAAATAAATCCTCAGGTCATTGAGAGCTAACTGGGGAAGCAAAAAAATAGTCTGTCAAAGACCGCAGGTATGCCTTCGAGCAAGGTGTTTAAAGCGTCACTCGCCTGCCAAGACAGTCCGTATGGGGTATATCGACATGCTGTTGAGCATTTTTCTTTTCGGCTAATTGCCGACAGGCGGCCGATGGCGATGCCTTCTCGTTTTACCTTGTGGTTTAGGCAGATAAGAAAGGAGGGGTTACAGACTTTTGAAGCGAGCGGAAAAGAAAGAATTGGTAGAGGCCCTTCACGAAAAGCTATCCAAGGCTAAATCGCTAGTCCTTACGGACTACAGAGGCCTTGATACGTCTGCCATGAATAGGTTGCGAAGGCAACTTAGGGAGGCATCGGTTGAGTACCGAGTGGTAAAGAACACACTCATGTCAAGGGCTGCTGACGGAACCGACACAGCGCTCTTGAAGGACTATTTTGCCGGACCTTCTGCGGCGGCCATAAGCTATGACGATCCGGTCTCCCCGGCCAAAGTGCTTGTGAAGTTTGCCGAAGAGCATGCTGCCTTGGAAGTCAAGGCTGGCGTCATTGATGGCAGAGTTGTTGATATGGAGGGTATCAAACAACTTTCCAGGCTGCCGTCCCACGAGGCCTTGCTGGGACAACTGCTTTCCGTATTTAGCGGCCCTGCCAGATCATTGGTAACGGTTCTAAGTGGTGTGCCAAGAAGTTTCTTGGGTGTCTTGAACGCCATTAAAGAGCAGAAGACATCCCCTTAAACCGAAAAACTTGACAGTGCGGGGATTTTTTCTTGAGCGGCGTAGCCGCGTTTCATAAAATCGCGTAGCGATTTTATTAATAAAGGAGGATGTATATAATGGCTGATGTTACGAAAGAGGATGTAATAGAATTTGTTTCCAATATGTCGGTGCTTGAACTCTCCGAATTGGTCAAAGAGCTTGAGGATAAATTCGGTGTGTCAGCTGCAACCCCAATGGCTGTGGCTGCAGGACCTGTCGCAGGCGCTGCCCATGCCGAGGCAGAGGAAAAGACGGAATTTGATGTCATTCTGAGCGAAATAGGTGACAAGAAGATTCAGGTCATCAAGGCAATCCGGGCCATTACCGGTCTGGGCTTAAAAGAGGCCAAGGCCGTTGTTGATGAAGCCCCGAAACCGGTCAAGGAGGGGGTTTCAAAGGAGGAAGCTGAAGAGGTAAAGAAACAACTGGAAGAAGCAGGTGCATCTGTCGAAATCAAGTAACGAACATGGAGATATTATGCAAAACAGGCTTTCGGGAAGTAAGTGCCTAAGAAGGAGCTTTGGAACGATTCCAAAGATCGTTGCGTTTCCAAATTTGATCGAAATGCAGCGGGATTCTTATGCCCGCTTTTTGCAGCGTGACGTTCCGGCCGAGAAAAGACAGGATGTGGGCATTCAGACCGCTTTTACCAGCGTCTTTCCCATCCAGGATTTTACCGGGACTGCTTATCTTGAGTTTGTTTCTTACAGCTTCGGGGATGTGAAGTATCACGAACAGGAATGCCTCCACAAGGGAATGACGTACGAAGTTCCGATTCGAATAACGGTTCGACTTGTCATATATGATACGGACAAGGAGACGGGGGTCCAGAATATTCGTGATATCAAGGAGCAGGAAATCTATTTTGGCACGATCCCCCTGATGACAGACCGGGGAACCTTCATCGTCAACGGTACTGAGCGGGTCGTGGTAAGCCAGCTTCACAGGTCCCCCGGGGTGTTTTTTGATCACGACAAGGGCAAGACTCATTCCAGCGGCAAGGTTCTGTATACGGCAAGAATTATCCCGGTACGGGGATCCTGGATAGATCTGGAGATCGACCCCAAGGATGTTGTCTATGTGCGGATCGATCGGCGCCGCAAATTTCCTGTCACATTGCTTCTTAAGGCCTTTGGATACTCGGGTGAGGAGATCTTGGCCTATTTCTACCGCACAGAAAAGATTCTGGTGGAGGGAAAGCGCCTTTACAAGGCCTTTGATGAAGAGCTTCTTAAGGATCAGCGCGTCTCCAAGTCGGTGAAAGACCCGGTCACTGGCGAGATCATCGCCAAGAAGGGGAACCGGTTCACCAAGAAAACTATCCGCCAACTTGTTGAAGCGGGAGTTGACCGCATACCAATCGAACCTAAAGATGTAGAAGATAGAGTCCTGGCTCACACGTTGGTGGACCCAAAGAGCGGAGACCTTGTCGCCACTCATAATGAGGTCGTCGATGAGGAAATGTTTGATAGGATACTGGGGGCCAAGTTCTCCTCCTTTGACGTCTTGTACATCGACGGCGTTACGAGCAGCGATTCCATCAGAAAGACCCTGCTTCTTGACAAGGTGGAGACCCATGACGATGCTCTTTTGGAGATTTACAGAAGGCTTAGGCCCAGCAATCCTCCTACCGTCGAAGTGGCGCGTGAATTGTGTCGTCAGCTTTTTTTTCGCTCTTCCCATTACGATCTTTCGGCTGTTGGTCGTCTAAAGATGAACATCCGCCTGGGGCAGGACATTGCTCTCGACGTGCGTACGCTAATGAAAGACGATCTTTTACGCACAACAAAAACCTTAGTCGAATTGAAAGACAGGCAGGGGCCTGCCGACGACATCGATCACCTGGGGAACCGGCGAGTGCGGGCTGTTGGGGAGCTTTTGGAAAACCAATACCGCGTTGGCCTGGTAAGGATGGAACGGGCTATCAAGGAGCGCATGAGCCTTCAGGAAATCGACACGTTGATGCCGCACGATCTGATCAATTCCAAGCCGGTTTCTGCAGTGGTTAAGGAATTTTTTGGCACAAGTCAGCTCTCCCAGTTCATGGATCAGACCAACCCCCTTTCCGAAGTGACTCATAAACGGCGATTGAGTGCCTTGGGGCCAGGGGGGCTGACGAGGGAACGTGCCGGTTTTGAAGTGCGTGACGTGCATCCCACGCATTACGGGCGGATCTGTCCTATTGAGACCCCGGAGGGGCCTAATATCGGGTTGATTGTGTCGCTGAGTACTTATGCACGAGTAAACGCGTTCGGTTTTGTTGAGACACCCAACCGAGTCGTTGAAAATGGACGGGTGACAGACACCGTGAAATACATGAGCGCCCTGGAGGAAAAAGACTACCCAATTGCCCAGGCAAATGCTCCACTGGATGCCGAAGGTCGATTTCTCAGGCCTACGGTTTCAGCCAGGGTTGAAGGTGAATTCCTCATGGTTAAGCGAGATGAGATTAAGTTTATGGACATCTCCCCGGATCAATTGGTGAGCGTGTCGGCATCCCTCATTCCGTTTTTGGAAAATGATGATGCCAACCGGGCCCTCATGGGCTCCAATATGCAACGCCAGGCTGTGCCGTTGCTCGTGAGCAGCGCCCCTCTGGTCGGTACAGGCATAGAGGGAATAGTGGCCAAAGATTCAGGAGTTACTGTAGTAGCCGAACGTGATGGCGAGGTAGTCGATGTGGATGCCAGCCGAGTTGTGGTCAAGCACGGAAGGGGTGGTAATGGTTCCGGCAAGCAGGTGAGGATCTATAGCTTGACCAAGTATTCTCGTTCTAACCAGAATACTTGCTTTAATCAGCGTCCTATCGTCAGGAAAGGCGCCTATGTGGATAAAGGAGACATCATTGCTGATGGACCGGCCACAGACGGGGGAGAGCTTGCCTTGGGCAAAAACGTAGTGGTGGCCTTTATGCCCTGGGGCGGATACAACTTTGAGGATTCTATTCTTGTGAGTGAGCGTTTGGTGCGGGGTGGAGTATTCACATCAATTCACATCGAACAGTTTGAGGCGGTGGCCCGCGATACCAAGCTCGGCAAAGAAGAGATTACTCGCGACATTCCCAATGTTGGAGAGGAGGCATTAACACATCTGGACGAAAGTGGCATCATTCGGCTGGGGGCTGAAGTCAAACCAGGTGACATTCTAGTTGGCAAGGTCACTCCTAAGGGGGAAACTCAGCTTTCCCCCGAGGAAAAGCTGCTCAGGGCCATCTTCGGAGAGAAGGCAGGTGACGTGAAGGATTCTTCGCTTCGCGTGCCACCCAGCATAACCGGTATTGTGATTGATGCCAAGGTCTTTTCCAGGAGGGGCGTGGAAAAAGATGAGAGATCTCTTAGCATTGAAAGACAAGAGATAGAAGCCCTCGAAAAAGACAGGGATGACGAGTTGGCCATTATTGAAGATGTCGCCAGAGAAAGCCTCACAGAGTTGCTCAAAGGCCAGACCTGCGCGGCTCCTTTCAAGAAAGGAAAGAAATCACTTGTCAAGAGAGGCGAGAAGATTTCGTCTGAGGTCCTTTCGAAGATCTCCGTATCTGACATGTCTTTTTTTGAGTTGAAAGATGCTTCACAGGCTTCCCAGGTCGTGGAGGTGGTACAACTCTATGAACAGCAGTGCGAAGAGGTGCGTAGCCGTTTTGCAAATCAAGTGAGCCAGTATGACAAGGGTGATGAACTGCCGCCCGGCATAATCAAGATGGTCAAGGTTTATGTCGCCATGAAACGAAGACTCTCGGTGGGTGACAAGATGGCAGGCCGACATGGCAACAAAGGAGTGGTCTCATGCATCCTGCCACAGGAAGATATGCCTTATTTTGAAGACGGAACTCCTGTTGACTTCGTTCTAAATCCCCTAGGCGTGCCGTCCCGAATGAATGTCGGGCAAATTCTTGAGTGCCACCTGGGATGGGCTGCCAAGGGGGTGGGGGACCAAATCACCAGTTTGATCCGTTCTGAAAATCGCAAGTCTTTAAGGATGAAGCTGAAGTCGCTCTTTCCTTCGGCCAAGGCTGAGCTTGGTCGCCTTGGTGAAGACGAGTTGTTGGAGCTTGCAAAGCGTTTCGAGAAAGGCTTCCACATTGCCACACCGGTCTTTGACGGCGCAAAGGAGGCTCAGGTCAAGGAATTGTTGCAGTCAGCAGGTTATCCCTCTAAGGGTCAAACAACGCTGTATGACGGTCGCACCGGAGAGCCTTTTGACAACAAAGTCACGGTCGGCGTTATGTACATGTTAAAACTGCACCATCTTGTGGATGACAAGATCCATGCTCGTTCCATTGGCCCATATTCCCTTGTGACGCAGCAACCGCTTGGCGGAAAAGCCCAGTTTGGCGGTCAGCGTTTGGGCGAGATGGAAGTCTGGGCCATGGAGGCCTATGGCGCAGCCTATGCTTTGCAGGAATTCTTGACGGTTAAATCTGATGATATGGCCGGCAGAACAAGGATGTACGAAAAAATCGTGAAAGGGGAAAACGTGCTTGAAGCGGGCGTGCCTGAATCCTTCAATGTGCTGGTAAAGGAACTGCAGGGTTTGGGCTTGAATATCGAGCTTTTTGAAAAAAGAAAAGGAACCTAAGAAAAGGAGATTGCCTTGGAAGAGCTATACAGTTTCTTTGCCAAACCTAAGGACCCCCTGAACTATACTGCCATACGCATCGCATTGGCGTCGGCTGAAAAGATCAATGAATGGTCCTATGGAGAAATCAAGAAACCCGAGACGATTAATTACAGGACCTTCAAGCCAGAGCGCGACGGGCTTTTCTGCGCAAAGATCTTTGGCCCGACCAAAGATTACGAGTGCAACTGTGGCAAATACAAGAGAATGAAGCACCGCGGTGTAGTCTGTGAGAAGTGCGGGGTCGAAGTTATTCAGTCCAAGGTGCGCAGGGAGCGGATGGGGCACATTAAGTTGGCCACTCCAGTAGCACACATATGGTTTTTGAGAAGCCTGCCGAGCAAGATCGGGAACCTTCTGGACCTGGCCATGAAGGATCTGGAAAAGGTCCTCTATTTTGATTCCTACATTGTCACCGATCCCAAAAATACGGACCTTGCCATGCATCAACTCCTCTCAGAAGAAAGGTATAGAGAGGCCTTAGAAAAATACGGCCATGAGTTTGAGGCAGGCATCGGAGCTGAAGCAATCAAGGTGCTTCTTGAACGACTTGATTTAGACGAAGAATACAGTCGGTTGAGGGCGGAGATTTTGAGCACCGGATCGGAAACCAAGCGGAAAAAACTGTCCAAACAGCTCAAGGTTGTTGATGCCTTTCGTGGTTCGGGAAATCGGCCTGAGTGGATGATCATGGACGTGATTCCCGTGCTGCCGCCGGATTTGCGGCCCCTGGTTCCGCTGGAAGGGGGACGCTTTGCCACGTCGGATCTCAACGACCTTTACCGCCGGGTGATCAATCGCAACAACCGATTGAAACGTCTTCAGGAGCTGCGAGCCCCTGAGATCATTATCCGTAACGAAAAGAGGATGCTCCAAGAGGCAACTGACGTCCTGTTTGACAATGGTCGTCACGGCAGAGTTGTGACGGGACAGAACAGGCGACCCCTTAAGTCTTTGAGTGATGCCTTGAGAGGCAAGCAAGGACGTTTCCGTCAAAACCTGTTGGGGAAACGCGTTGACTATTCAGGTCGGACCGTCATTGTCATAGGACCGGACCTGCGTCTCCACCAGTGTGGCCTGCCCAAGAAAATGGCCTTGGAACTCTTCAAACCTTTCGTCTTTTACAGGCTTGAAGAAAAGGGGTTGGTGACCACAGTCAAGAGCGCAAAAAAGCTCGTTGAAAGGGAGACCCCTGAGGTATGGGATACCCTAGATGAGGTTGTAAGAGAGTATCCGGTTATCCTAAACCGTGCTCCCACGTTGCATCGTCTTGGGATGCAGGCTTTTGAGCCGATTCTCATCGAAGGCAAGGCGATTCAACTCCACCCGTTGGTCTGTACGGCCTTTAATGCCGACTTTGATGGAGACCAGATGGCAGTCCATGTGCCTCTTTCTATAGAAGCGCAAATTGAGGCCAGGGTGCTGATGCTGTCGTCGAACAATATCCTTTCGCCAGCCCATGGGGATCCTATTGTCGTTCCAACGCAGGATATTGTTTTGGGGATTTACTACATGAGCCGGGCAGTTCCGGGCGTCAAGGGAGAGGGCAAGGTATTTGCGAATCCTGAGGAAGTGCGATCTGCCTATGATGCAGGCGAGGTGGCCCTTCACGCCTGTATTTCGGTTCGTATGGATGGCCAACGCGTTGAGACTACTGTTGGGCGTATCATCCTCAGAGAGGTCCTGCCCAATGAACCGATTGTGCGTTTGAGTCACATCATGATTTCTTCAAAACACGAGGCTGATGCCGCGCTGGCAGACTTGAGAGATGGAGGGAATTTTGTTCAGATAGCCCAGACCAGCTCGAAAAGCGTTAGCCGTGACGTAGGCGGCGACATGGGGTTTGTGCGGATGGAAATACTGGAAGACGTTTTCGGGATTAGTCCGCAGAAGGCGCAAGAGGTTTTTGGGCTGCAAGAAGGTGAGTTTACTGACATTGTCAAGGGGAACGGAGACTGTCACATATTCAAGATGGGGGAAAAGAGACGCGGTATTCCTTTTGATCTTATCAATAAAACAATGGACAAGAAATGTCTCAGCGGGCTGATCAATTACTGCTATAGAATCCTGGGAGGCAAGGCGACGGTCATCCTGTCGGATCGCTTGAAGGACATTGGGTATAGATATGCTACCAAGGCTGGGATATCTGTTTGTATTGATGATATGGTCATTCCGCGGAAAAAGTGGGATATCATCAAGATGGCTGAAAAGCAGGTTGCTGAAATCACCGAACAGTACACGGAGGGCCTGATAACCGGGGGCGAAAAGTACAATAAGGTAGTTGACATTTGGGCCAAGGCTACCACTGATGTGGCCCAGGAAATGATGGATGAGATGAAGGTCGCATCCGTCGTGGATGAGGATGGGCAGCCTGTTTCGGAGGATACCAGCCAACCGATCACGGCGCAAAGCTTCAATCCCATTTACATGATGGCAGATTCTGGATCACGTGGCAGCAAAGATCAGATGCGGCAGTTGGCTGGCATGAGGGGTCTCATGGCTAAACCTTCCGGCGAGATTATCGAAACCCCGATCACAGCTAACTTTCGTGAAGGCCTTACAGTGCTCCAGTATTTTAGCTCGACCCATGGCGCGCGAAAGGGCCTGGCTGACACTGCACTCAAGACTGCCAATTCAGGGTATCTAACACGTCGCCTGGTAGACGTTGCCCAGGATTGCACTGTCTTTGAAGATGATTGCGGCACAATCACGGGGATTGAAGTTGAGTCCCTTGTTGAAGGTGGCGAGATCATTCAAAAGGTGGGAGAACGCGTGCTTGGGCGCGTAGCTCTCGACGATATCAGGGATCCGTACACGGATGAGATCCTGGTCCGCGCCAATGAGGAGATTAATGAAGACAGGGTCGCCAAGATTGACAATGCGGGGCTAATCAAGATCAGGATCCGTTCGGCCCTCACCTGCCGTTCCCGAGATGGGGTTTGTTGCAGGTGTTACGGCCGAGATTTGGCCAACGGGAAGTTCGTGGAGATTGGCACACCAGTCGGTATTCTTGCTGCCCAGTCTATCGGTGAACCTGGCACACAGCTTACCATGCGAACCTTCCATATCGGCGGCACCGCCCGTGGAGCGGCAGAACAGGCTGACTTTAGGGCAGTGAACGCCGGCAAGGTGAAGTATATTGATCTGCACACGGTTGAGAACGTGGAAGGTGAACATGTGGTCATGAATCGCCAGGGCGGGGAGTTGGCCATTGTGGACGAGAAGGGCCGTGAGCGAGAGCGATATCCTGTCATCTACGGCGCCCATTTCAGGGTAGCGGACGGTCAAAAGGTCAAAGCAGGTGATCTGGTGGTGCTGTGGGATCCTTACACGACCCCGATTCTTACTGAGGTTGGAGGCAAGGTGAAGTTCGGAGACGTCATTGCCGGAACAACGCTTAAGGAAAAAGTTGACCCTGTAACAGGCAAGGCGAGCTACGTGATTGTGGAAGCAAAGGATGCTGATGTTCGCCCGAGGATTTCCATTAAGGACGAGGCAGGCAAAACCGCGAAGCTGCCTGGAGGTGGGATGGCCCGCTATTTTCTGCCGACCGAGGCCATTCTCATGGTCTCTGAGGGAGATATGGTTGACGCTGGTCATGTTATTGCGAAGCTGCCACGTGAGACCACCAAAACCAAAGACATTACGGGAGGTCTTCCGCGCATAGCAGAGCTTTTTGAATGCAGAAAACCAAAGGAGGCCTCTGTCCTTACTGAAATTGATGGGTATGTGAACATTGCCAAGGGGACAAAAAAGGGAAAGCAAAAAATTACCATAATCCCTGCTGACGTTGGTGAGAAAAAAGAATATCTGATTCCCAGGGGAAAGCACATAAACGTCGTTGAGGGGGATTTTCTCAGGGCAGGGGATCCTCTGATCGGTGGGGCGGCCAACCCCCATGACATCTTAAGCATTCGAGGCGAGCAAGCCCTGGCCCGGTATCTCGTGGATCAAATACAAGAAGTTTACCGCTTGCAAGGGGTCAGAATCAATGACAAACATATTGAGGTTATTGTCAGGCAGATGTTGGGACGTGTGAAAATTGTGGACGTGGGCGACACAGGCTTTATTCTGGAAGAACATGTGGAAAAGACCCGTTTTGAAGATGTTAATCGTCGAGTGGCGGCAGAGGGCGGCAGGCCTGCTGTGGCAAACCCCGTCCTTTTGGGCATTACCAAGGCATCGTTGAGTACTGAGAGCTTTATTTCTGCAGCATCGTTTCAGGAAACGACTAAGGTGCTATCCGAGGCAAGTATCGCGGGCAAAGTGGATCATTTGAAGGGACTCAAAGAGAACGTGATTATGGGGCGGATCATTCCTGCGGGCACCGGCATGGGCAGGTATCGAAACGCTGCTATGGTCTTAAGGGCTGAAGGGGTTCGAGAGGAATTGCCTGAGGATATCTTGGGAGGCTCGCATGCTCAGGATGCAGAAATAGCTCACACTTAAAAAAGGCCAAAAAAGTATTGACATCCTGAGTGCGATATTATAGTTAAAGATCTTTTGTGGCTATTGTCGGTCCTTCACAAGACGATTTGCCGAAACGGTTACGGATTTTTGTTGGGGAGGCATTATGCCTACGATCAATCAGTTGGTCAGGAAAGGCAGGGAGCGTGTTCAAAAAAAGCCGAACACTCCTGCGCTCAAACAGTGTCCTCAAAAGCGTGGCGTATGCACACGTGTCTATACTGCTACTCCTAAAAAACCGAATTCGGCCCTGAGGAAAGTGGCCAGAGTGCGCTTGACCAACGGCATTGAGGTTACTGCATACATACCAGGCGTGGGGCACAACCTTCAAGAGCATTCTGTCGTGCTTGTTAGAGGTGGGCGCGTCAAGGACCTCCCTGGCGTTCGGTATCATGTTGTTAGGGGAACGCTCGATTCCATTGGTGTTCAGGACCGAAAGCAGGGGCGATCAAAGTATGGCGCCAAAAGGTCTAAATAGCGCCCCGAAGGGTTTCTTGAGCCATAGAACCACGTAATATGATCAGCTAAGGAGAGACTTGTATGCCAAGAAAAGGTGAAGTGCCGAAACGCAATATTTTGCCTGATCCGAAGTATAGGAGTGAATTGGTATCCAAATTCATCAACTGCATGATGAAGGACGGCAAGAAGAGTGTCTCTGAATCAATCGTGTACAGAGCTTTTGATATGATTGAAAAGAAAACCAAGGAGCCTCCTCTTAAAGTATTTGAAAAGGCGATGGAGAATATTCAGCCTATCATTGAGGTCAAGTCGCGTCGTGTAGGAGGATCTACCTATCAAGTGCCTGTTGAGGTGCGCAAAACTCGCCGGAAGGCCTTGGGAATCAGATGGCTTATAGCTTTTGCCCGAAAACGTTCCGAAAAGACTATGGCTGAAAGGTTGGCTGCTGAATTAATGGATGCGGCCAACCAGCGGGGCGCAGCCATTAAGAAGAGAGAAGATACACACAGGATGGCTGAGGCGAACAAGGCCTTTGCTCATTACAGATGGTAAGATGATAAAAAGGAGGCAAGGAGATGGCCAAGAAGAAGTTTGAGCGGGTGAAGCCGCATTTGAATGTAGGCACGATTGGTCATATAGATCATGGCAAG
>JAFGFW010000069.1 GCA_016930875.1 Deltaproteobacteria bacterium
AGCAACGCAGCCAGGCGGGATGGACCTGCCTGCCGGCAGGCAGGTCGGCGCATCAAAATGTGAAGTTATTTTTGAGCGAGCCCTTAGACTCCTTAAGGAGAACCTGTCGGTTTCATTTGACATTTTGGGGCGTTATGAGCTATATGGACAAATTGAGGGATTGAAGGATTGGATGAAATCCCACCAACCCGCCTGCCGGCGAGGCAGGTTCCTGAATTCCTCCATCATCTTCCTCAATTCCGGTTCATCCGGGTTAGGCATTGCAACCGATGGCGATTTCAGAGCATATTAAGAAAAGGCTCGATGAAAAGAAGACTGACTACACGAAGTACGGCTTTACTCGCGTTGAGAGTAATGCCCTGAAGACCTTTTTTGATCTGGCTCAGGAGTTTGAGAGCATTGAGGATGTATACCAGGTGTCAGTGGCCATACCCAGGTCTTTCTTTGAGCTGAATGCCCGGCTCTATGTCATTGATCCAAACGAAAATCGCCTGGCCCTTGTTGCAAGCGCTGAGGGGAGCCAAGAGGATTTCGGGGCTCCTCCCCCGCGTGAGATCAAAGCGGCTGAGCGCCCTTACTGTACGAATTGTTCTATGGTGCTACCTATTCGCGGGAATGAACAGTTGATGGGACAACTTCCCTTCAAGACGGAAAATAATGTCATTGGAATATTGGAGGTGTATCCTTGCAAGGGTCTGGATCGGCACCAGGGATTCTTTTTTGAAAAATATGCCAATCGTATTGGTTTCAGTATGCATATGCGTTTTCTTCTCCGGAAGAATGTTGAACACGTGAGGTTCATAAAAGGCCTTGTTGCTGATATTGAACACAATGTGATCGTCCCCAATATGGTCTACAAGCTCTTCCTGAGGCGTTTAAGGGGCAAGATCTTGAAAAATAGAGAGATTGAAGAGCTTCTCAGAAAGCTCTCATCTATGCCTGAATCACAGGTCAAGCGAGCAGAGGTAGAACCGCTTTTGGCGGAGTTAACAGAAGTAAACAACGGCCTCACAGAAGAGTTCGGCAATATTGAAAAGCACTATGAAAGTACAAGCCTTTTTCTTGAAACTTTGTTGCGCAAGAGCCATTTCGACGAAGGCCGCCTCACGCTGCACACCAAGGCCTGCAACATGAAAAAGACGGTCATAGCGCCGCAGTTGGAGCGATTGTTCAGCCGGTTTGCCGAAAAGGGAATAGCAATATACGATGAATACAGCGGGACACCTGACGAGGAGGCTCTATCAGTTGTTGATGTTGGGTTGATGGCCCAAGTCTACGGGAACCTCTTCTCCAATGCACTTAAATATACGCAAGAGGTAATTGCTGACAAGGGCGAGGCAAAAAAATACATAGCTTACGGAAGAAAGGCGCTTCGGGACTATTTCGGACCGGGCAAGGACGGGGTTAGGTATAACGTGTTCAGCACGGGGCCACATATCCTTTTGGAGGAACGCGAGAAGATTTTCGATGAGGGGTATCGGGGGGTTGGCAGTTCAAAGAGACCCGGAACCGGACACGGACTCACGTTCATGAAAAATGCAGTCGAGATACACGGTGGCGTCGCAGGCTACGAGGCGATACAGTACGGGAACGACTTTTACTTTGTGCTTCCGGAGTGATCTTTAGTCCTTTAGTACAGAGATAGTCAATGAGTGGTTGAGTTGAAATATTTTTGCCTTAATTTCAATGAGTTACAAATACCAAAGCGGCGAAGGTCCAATTCTTTTGCTAACAACAACTATGCCTCTGAATTTAACCACTTAACTACTCAAGCACTCAACCACAATTCCGGTCTAAATTCCCCAATTTGCAATCCTTCAATTCCGGTTTATCCGGGCCTAGTTCTCGCGGGAGCATTGCCATGAGTGAATTTCATCAGGAAGGTTCTATTACCACCATTCACGGGTTTTACGATCTTTTTGACCCTGAACAGCAACTGGCCCGACTGGAAAGGAAATTAGAGAGATTTTCCAGACACATGTGCATCAGCCTTCTTCTGCCCTCCCTTTTCGATGAAATACATATGCCCAAGGTCCTGGATAACATCATCGATCAGATCAACCAGGTGAATTACTTGTGTTCCGTGGTGGTGGCGCTGGGGGGGGCCAAAGAAAAAGCCGAGTTCAGACAAGCCAAAGAGTACTTCTACAGACTCAAAAAGGACGATCGCGAGGTAAAGGTAGTCTGGGTGGACGGGCCTAGAATCGGTAAGATCTTTAAGAAACTGCAGGAACAAAAGATCCCCGTTGGAGTGCCTGGAAAAGGTCAGTCCGTGTGGATTACCCTGGGATATCTATTTGCCAGCGAAGTCTCTGATGTGATTGCCTTGCACGACTGCGACATCGTCACCTACGATCGTCTGCTTCTCGGCCGTCTCATTGAACCCACGGCCAACCCCAACAACGACTTTGAGTTTTGTAAAGGCTATTATGCCCGCATTTCACCCACCGAGATGGAGATGAAGGGAAGAACCATGCGGCTTTTCGTGGCCCCTTTTGTCGAATCTCTTGTCAGCATCATGGATGATCGCCGCCATGCCGTGCTGGAACAGTTTTTTCGTTATCATCGTACCTTTCGTTATCCGCTGGCTGGGGAGTTCAGCTTTCTGACCCGCCTTGCGCGGGCCATAAACTTGGCCTACGACTGGGGCCTTGAGGTGAGTACTCTATCTGAAGTCTATAATCGTCTGACGCCAAAGAAGATTGCCCAGATCGACCTTTGCAAAAACTACGAGCACAAACACCAGGCGCTTTCCGAAGAGGATGCCAGCCATGGCCTCCATCGTATGGTCGTGGACATCGCTAAATTCTATTTGAACTACATGCGATCACACGGAATGCCCGTTGATAACGCTTTTATCGACATGGTTCAGCATACCTATTACAACACGGCCTTGAGCTTTGTGAAAAGTTACAGCGACGATGCCGAGTCGAACGACCTGGTATATGACAGGCACCAGGAAGAACTCACCGTCCGATACTTCAGAGATTTTCTCTCCACTGCCTGGGACCAGGCAATGGAAGAAAAGGATGGCACGCAGATTCCGTCGTGGAACCGGGTCATCTACTCTGTGCCAGATATCTATGAAGATCTGCTGGTGGCTGTGGAAAGGGACAATGCATAATGCCTGGATCATCACATGGATGAGTCTCTGAAAGTCTGGTTTCTTGCGCCCGAAGTTGCTCCATTTGCCAAAACCGGTGGCCTGGCCGATGTGGCAGGCTCGTTGCCAAGCGCCGTCAGAAGGCTGGGCATTGATGTGAGGGTCGGGCTTCCGCTTTATCGGACGGTAAAGGAAGGCAACTTCTCCATAAAAAAGGTTCTTCAGGGACTTGAAGTCCCATTAGGGGACAAGACACTTCCATGCGATGTGCTGGAGACAAGGACAAGTGAGGGGATCCTTGTCTATTTCTTCGACAGGGAAGATCTTTTTGACAGGGCCAACTTGTACGGAAATCAGGATGGCGATTATCCTGACAACCTGGAACGGTTTGCCTATTTCAGCCGCGCTGCCCTGGTTTTTGCAAAAGAGTCCGGGTTTTGTTTCGATGTGGCTCATTGTCACGATTGGCAAACCGGACTGATCCCAGCATATCTGAAAACCATCTGTCGGACAGATCCTTTTTTCTCTCAAGCCGCTTCAGTTTTTACGATTCACAACGTGGGTTATCAGGGGCTCTTTCCTGCTGACAGTCTTTCCGCCTGCGGCCTTCCCCCCAGTGAGTTCCATGCCGAAGGAGTTGAATACTGGGGAAAGATAAGCCTCTTGAAGGCAGGTATTGCATATACAAATGCAATAACTGCTGTCAGCCCCAGATACAGTCGGGAAATCCAGACGTCTGAATTCGGTATGGGCATGGACGGGATACTTCGAAACAGATCCGTTGACCTCTATGGTATCTTAAACGGAGTAGACTACAGCGCATGGGACCCTGCCATGGATATGCATATCAGCGTTCATTACAGCGTCGGCAACATGAAAGGCAAAGGGGCCTGCAAGGCTGCCCTTGTTCATGAGATGGGCCTTGATGAGCGCATCCTTGATCGGCCGGTGCTTGCGGTGATCTCCCGCCTTACCGTGCAGAAAGGCTATGATCTGCTGCTGGAGGTCGCAGAAGATGTGATCGGCATGGATGCAGGACTGGTGATACTTGCTGCAGGCGAGAAAAAGTATCAGCAGCCACTGGACGCACTGGCGCAAGAGCATCATAGAAGGATGGCGGTCAGGATAGGGTTTGATGATCCACTTGCGCACCGCATCATGGCGGGCTCTGACATGCTCCTGGTGCCTTCTCGCTATGAGCCGTGCGGGCTAACGCAGATCTACGCTTTGAAGTACGGAACAATGCCCATTGTCCGGGCCACGGGAGGCCTTGATGATACGATCTGCCAGTTTGATCCCAAGTCAGGAGAGGGAACCGGGTTTAAGTTTACCGAATACGACGCAATGGCCTTTTTGGATCAGATTAAGGCAGCCCTGAATGCCTATCATGACAGGAGAACCTGGAGGAAGGTGGTCAAAAATGGCATGAACGCGGACTTTTCCTGGGAAGAATCAGCCCGAAAATACGTCTCCCTATACCAACAGATTGCCGGAAAAGGAGCCTCACATGGCCAGAAAGTTTAAGGAAGTGCCGGCAAAAAACCTCCGGCTTCACATTGATCCCAAAAGCCTCAAATTTGATTCAACGGCCGAGCTTTGTCCTGCCGGCCGCGGCGTGGTGGGCCAGCATCGGGCCATCGAGGCCTTAAAGTTCGGCATTGGCATGAATGATCCTGAGTACAATATCTACGTGGCGGGAAGCACCGACACAGGCGCCACGTACATTGCCAGGGCTTTTTTAGAAGAAGTCGCCCGGAAAAAGCCACCACCACCTGACTGGTGTTATGTATACAACTTCAAAGAACCGGACAAACCGAAGGGGTTGAGACTGGCCAGCGGTCGAGGAAAAAAGCTCAAGAAGGCCATGGATGATCTTGTCGGGGTCTTAAAAAGCGATGTCCCGACAGCTTTTGCCGCTGATGAGTACCGGTACAAGGAACAGGTTCTCAGCAAGGAATTTGAGAATAAACGCCGCAAAGTTGTTGACGCCTTAAGGGACAAGGTGGAGGCCAAAGGCTTTCTGCTGCAACTGGATTCTCAAGGGGTCTCCATCATACCAGGCAAGAACGGCAAAATTATCCCTCCGGAGGAATTGGCCAAGTTCTCTGCCGAGGAAAAAAAAGCCTTGCGAAACAGGGGCGACCAACTGTCGGTGGAGATGAATCAGTCCATGACCGAGATCGGCAAGCTTGAGGCTGACTACCTTGAACGCCGCAAGAAGTTGGATGAAGATGTTGCGCTGTCGATTGTGGGAAAAGGGATGCAGGGCGCCTTTGTGAGATTCAAGAACCATGTTCAGGTCCTTGAATATCTTGAGAGGGTAAAAAAAGACATTGTCGAGCACATAGGGGATTTTCGTAAGGGCTCGGAGGAAAAATCTGTCCAGGTGCCTGTGCCAGGGATGGCCTGGTCCCCTGCCATAAACAAATACAGTGTGAACGTATTGATTGACAACTCTGAAACCACGGGCGCCCCTGTTGTCTACACTTCAAACCCGACCTATCCGGCCCTTTTTGGAAGGGTAGAAAAGGAGGCTGTTTTTGGCGCCCTGGTCACTGACTTTACAATGATCAAACCCGGCGCCCTGCACGAAGCCAACGGGGGATATTTGGTGTTGAAGTCTACGGAAATCCTGAAATGGTACTTTGCCTGGGAGGCCCTTAAGCGGGCTGTAAGGACCAAGGAAGTGAAGATTGAAGATGTGAGTGAGATGTATGGGTTTATGACCACCAAGACCTTAAAGCCCGAGCCCATACCCCTTGACGTTAAGCTCGTGGTTACTGGTGATCCGTATCTATATGAACTCCTCTACATTTACGATGATCGCTTCAAGCAGATGTTTAAGATCAAGGCCCACCTGGACGACCAGACGGATCGGAACAAAACGAGCGTCGGCCAATGCATTGAGTGCATGGCAAGGTTTTGCGAAGAAGAAAGCCTCAAGCATTTGGATCGGACTGGAATCGGCCGACTCATTGAATACAGCCTGGAAGTGGCCGGCAACAAAGACAAGGTGACCCTCAGGCTTGGCGCCATCGGAGACATTATCAAGGAGGCCAATTACTGGGCCGCTCAGGAGAAGGCGGAGCATATCAATACTACCCACGTGGAAAAGGCCATCGAGAAAAAGAAGTACCGGGCAAACCTGGTGGAAGAGCGGGTGCAGGATCTGATAAAGAAAGACATCTTGTGGGTTGAGACAGACGGCTGCAAGGTGGGCCAGGTCAACGGCCTGAGCATCCTGCAGACCGGTGACCATGTATTTGGAAAGCCTGGCCGGGTCACCGCTAATGTCTCCATGGGAAAAGAAGGTGTCATCACCATCGATCGAGAGTCACGGTTGAGCGGGAAGCTCCACACCAAAGGTGTTATTATCCTGAGCAGTTACCTGCGGGAGCGCTTTGCCCAGGACAGGCCCTTGACGCTCACAGCAAGCCTCTGTTTTGAGCAAACCTATGGCATGGTCGACGGCGACAGCGCATCGGCCACGGAGTTGTTTGCCCTGCTTTCTGCTATTGCAGATGTGCCTATTGCTCAAGGCATTGCCGCGACCGGTTCCGTTAGTCAGAAAGGAGAAATACAGCCCGTAGGCGGTGTTACACGCAAGATAGAAGGATTTTTTGACATCTGTAACCACAAGGGCCTGACCGGAAAACAAGGCGTCATCATGCCCAAAAAGAGTGTCAAAGATCTCATGCTAAAGAAAGAAGTCGTGGAAGCGGTCAAAAAAGGCAAGTTTCACATATATCCCATCAAGACCATTGAAGAAGGCGTTGAGATCCTGACAGGGATGAGAGCAGGTAAAAGGCGGAAAGACGGTGCGTACACAAAAGGAACGCTTTTCCGGCTGGTCGATGATCGTCTCAGGGGGTTGGCTGAAAGGGCAAGGGACTTTGCCAAGGAGAAGCAGGAGAAATAGGAATCCGTTCTTGTCAAAGACTACCGCGCCTCTTCCAGAGTCGCATGGCGCAACACACGAAAGGACGAAAGGCATTAAGACTGAAAAGGGGGGTGGCCATGGGTGGACATATGTGGCTGTTTGCTGTGTGTGGTGTAGGAGTGGGAATTGGCGCTGCTTTCTCCGGACTGGGCGGGGGCTTTTTGATGGTGCCCATTCTGCTTTTCCTGGGATATTCGGCCCAGAAGGCAGTGGGGACATCTTTTCTCGCCATTCTCGTGATTTCCATCTCTGCCCTTGTGGCCCACAACAAACTGGCAAACGTTGACTATAAGGCCGGTCTCTTGCTGGGCATCGGTGGCATCATAGGCGCTCAAATCGGCGCGCGCCTGGTGGAGGGTATTTCAACAGCCAATTTCAAAAAGATCTTTTCTTTCATCCTCTTGGGCCTGGCTGTGTATCTTTTTCTTAAGAAATGAGTCCACCGCTCGAAAAAAGGTTCCCGCAGTGATGAACTCATAGGAAGTCAACGGTACTCCTGCAAAGTGGTTTTTCTTTTCCCAATAGTTAACCATAAGTGCCCAATGTTCCAGGTCTGTTCTTGCGCCTATTTGGGCCTAACTTCTTGAAAATTATACGCAAACTCTTCAACCACCTGGTTTTGCATGATGTTTGCATATGATTGTTGTAAAGTGTTTCGGGCAATGAATCCTTGTCCGGCGGTACAACCATCAACGGCCACTACGCAGGAAAAGGGAGTGAGGATCTTCACAGAAGAAGCATGAAGTATGTAGGCATCACTTGCTGGAACATTGTTTTTTTTCTTACGGTCTGCTGTTCGGGGTACACCACACAACCGGAACAGCATGCCGCAGGATCTGTTGAAGCAACTGACGTTCGCGGTGCTCAAGATCGGGAACCGGGCTCTTCCAGGATGGAGACCAGAGGGTGTATTCCCGGACAAGTTATTGTAAAATTTAAGGAAGGTACGGGGCAGCAGACTATCGAGGCAATTCAAAGGGAGTTGCACCTTAAAATCATTCGGGTAGTCTCACGGCCAAATTTGTACCTCATGGAGGTTGAAGAGGGTTCCTCACTTGAGGAGATCACAAGACGCCTGCAGGATTTCAAAGCGGTTGAATACGCAGAACCCAATTACGTGAGAAGAATTCAATAGGTATGATACGGACAATGAGAGAGCTGATGCGCTTAATTTTCACCGAGTTAGAGATTCTTGCTACAACATTGCCCGATGAGATTGCTTCGGCTGTTCCCTCACTTCATTGGGGACGTCTCGCAATGACAATAACACCGCCATACTGTCATTGCGAGCCACCGGCCCGTAGGGGCCTAGGCCCCGGAAGGCGAAGCGAAGCAATTTCCTAGGTTATAAGTATATGAATTTTCGTTACGAGACACTAGCGATCTGGGTAATCGCCTCCTTCATCTACTTTTTTGTGTCCCCTGAATGGGCTGTTCCAGGCAGTAGGACACAAACAGGGCAAACACGCAGATATGTTGCCGGCGAACTCCTCGTAAAGTACAAACCTCGCCTTCGCGCTGCCGCCTCAGAATATTTTCGAGGCCGATGGGGTGTTTCCACGCTGAAAACTTATCAGGCTGTCGGCGCGGAGCACGTAAAGCTTCCCAAAGGAATGACCGTAGAGGAGGCCATGGAGATATACCAGGATGATCCGGATGTGGAATATGCGGAACCCAATTACTATCGCCACGCCACGGCCACGCCGGATGACACCTTTTTTGACGAATTATGGGGGTTACACAATACGGGGCAGGTAGTAAGTGGCAGCAGCGGTACCCCAGATGCCGACATTGACGCCCCGGGGGCCTGGGACACGCAGAAAGGAAGCAGTGATGTGGTCGTGGCAGTTCTTGACACAGGGGCAGATTGGGACCATGAAGATTTGACTGATAACATGTGGATAAATTCCGACGAAGGAATCGGTGATGCCAATGGGGATGGATTTCCTGGAGTTCAAGGGGTAGATGACGACGGAGACGGTTTGGTAGATGAGGACTTCCAAGGAAGGGAACCTGGAGACCTGGGTTATACGAACGATCTCAAAAATGACGATGATGAAAACGGCTACATAGACGATATCAGAGGCTGGGATTTTGTGAATGAAAATGACAATAACCCTGATGATGATAACGATTCAAGCTATCACGGCACACACGTTTCCGGGACAATTGGGGCCAAAGGTAACAACGAGAAAGGTATCACCGGTGTGAACTGGTCGGTGTCTATCATGCCGCTTAAAATCTTGGGTGTTAACGGGACCGGCTCAGTTGCAAACGAGATTGAGGCCATAGATTTTGCCATAGCTAATGGAGCAAAGATCATAAATGCAAGCTTTAGTGGTGATGACTATTCAGAAGCAGAATATGATGCAATAGAAAGAGCCAGGGATGCCGGGGTGCTTTTTGTGGCAGCAGCAGGAAACGGTGGCGACGATAATGTTGCGCCAGGGTGGGACAATGATATGGCTGGACAAGAGCAATACCCGGCGAGCTACGACGTGGCCAACATCGTCGCCGTAGCAGCTACAGATCAGAATGATGCTCTGGCAGGTTTTTCCAATTATGGAGCGACTTCCGTGGATGTTACCGCACCTGGTGTAGATATATACAGTACAAAGGCGGACAACGAATATCAGCTTTTGGACGGAACATCCATGGCCACACCCCATGTTTCGGGCCTCGCTGCCCTGATCTTGGCAGAAAACGGCGCTTTTACATACAGTCAGGTCAAGAACCGTATTCTAAACGGTGTAGATGTCAAAACAGCCCTGAGCGGAAAGGTCCTAATGGCGGGCAGGATCAATGCCAATAACAGCATTAATCCGGGGAGCGTTCCTGATGCGCCGAGTGGCCTTGGGGTCGGGGCTGTGTCCACCAGTCAGACTAGTCTCAACTGGACAGATAATGCGGATGACGAATCCGGCTTCAAGATCAAGAGAGCCACAGTATCAGGAGGGCCGCACAGTCACATCGCCACGGTTGCAGCCAACGCCGAATCTTATACAGATACTGGACTGAATGACGGAACGACTTATTACTATCGCGTCTGCGCCTTCAACGCAGCCGGCAATTCCACTGATTCTAATGAGGATGAAGCCACGACCCTTCTACCCGCACCAAGCGGTCTGTCAGCCACAGCAGCCTCCAGCAGCCGGGTTGATCTCTCCTGGACGGATAATTCCTTTGCGGAATCAGGCTACAACATCGAACAAAAGACGGGATCAGGCGGAACTTACGCAGAAATAGCTGTTGTTAATGCAAATGTTGCGACTTACAGCAACACGGGTTTAAGTGCATCTACCGCGTACTACTACCGCGTGAGAGCATACAACAGCAGTGACAACTCCGACTACTCCAACGAAGCACATGCCACAACCCTTGGGGCTTCCGGTGGTGATGACGGCGGTGGCTGCTTTGTCGCGACATCAGATCCATGGTCAACTATCGGCCAAGCTTACTCCCTCATCCAGGATCTGATCACAACTTGCACTTCAAAATGGAAATCGTAGCAGGAGGGCGGCGCTGCTTTTGTCCACCCAGATCACGGGGGCGAAATTGGCATCAGGGTTCAGGACCCTGTAAGTGTTTATGAGTGATTTTGCCATAACCAGCGACAAGAGCACTCCCTTGCTGCAACCGGTTTCTTCGCGGATGAGATACGGATCGTACATGTCTTCGTCGGGATTCACATAATTTGAAAGCAGTGTGTACGCGAGAAAATCCGCACAACTGAAAAACATCAGGGCTTTGTTATATGTGGTTGGCTTTTGACGATAAGATTTCAGGGCGTAGTCAAACGTGAAGCCTGCCATGCGTTCACCGCCCACTGCATACGGCAATTTTGATTTTTCCGGGATGTTCTTATAGGTAGAAAGCCCCGGATAGAAGGTGCCGCCACTTCTGGTGAAGAAGCTCATTTTGGGAGACTCAGCCCCCACCTCATCAGCTATTACCTGATGGCCCATCTCATGAAGAAAGAGATGCATTGTGTAGGCAGCGCCGATGGAGGCGACATCCTTGAAGTCAAAGGCACGGGCATATTGGGCGGGGGCCATAAAAATGAGCCAGATAATGAAACCTGTTCCAGCAGTTATGAGACGAGGCTCACGGGTGGTCTTCATGCAGCTTTCCCCCAAGTACATGCATCATTTCGGCAGAAAGCGCTTGTGACTTGAGCAATAATTTCTTGATCCATACAATTCGATTGAAAAGCCTTTTGGGTTCTGCTATACGACGGCCATAATGAAGCGTTATATCCAAGGCGTGCTTTGTGTTTTAATTCATTTCGGGTTGGCAACGGCTGCCGGCGCCTACGTTCTTCCCGGCAGGCAGATCTTGACCTTTATGATCGACCAGTTTGGTCCTGGTCGCACGCTTGTGGTGTTTCAAAAGACCGTTCTTTATGATCCTGGTCTGGAGGGGGGGATGCAAGAACTCGATGAAACCCTCTATTACCGGTATCCGGATCGGTTCAGGTCTGAGGTAAGTTCGGCCGGGGTGGAGCAAATTCGGGTAGTCAATATAAATGGGGCGCTGACCGTCGTTGACGGCAAGATCATTGCGGAGCCGGAAAGCCAGTTTGATCACTTCAAAGACCTGATGCTTTACAAGGAAACAGATCTTCTGGTTGAGGACCTTTCCCAATTGGGCATTAATGTTGATCTTGTGAGCCTTGGAAGGTTCAAAGACAAGATTGCCTATGTCATCGGGGCCAAGTATCCTGATGAAACAGTTCCTCAAGTGTGGATTGACAAAAGCTCCTTCAGGCCGATCAGGTTCATTCTTAGCGGCGGCGAAGATACACCGCTGAAAGAAGTCGAGTACACAGACTACAGGCAGTTAGACAAACACATGAGTTATCCCGGCAGGATCCTGATTCATGAAAATGGCGCGCTTGTCAGGATGCATGTGTTGGAAACTTATGAGATTAACGCTGAGGTCCCTGAGCAGTTGTTCGACGTGACTTATCTCAAAAGCGCGTACGAGGAGGTTGCTTCGCCCCCGTCTAACGCTTTGCCCACATCTGAATTGGACGAGGTGAAAAGGAGCATCCGGGACTTCAAGAAGATTTTCGAGTAGACCAACTGGCTGACAGCTATTATGGACTTTGAGAAAATGCTCTTGGCTTAATAAACATATGTCATTTCGAGTATCTTTTCAGCGCGTTGGTTGAGCCAGACGGTTGCCGAACTCGTATCGGCATAGGTGGGACGTTTGCGGATGCGGATAAGGAATAACTCAACCGAGAGCCCATACACGAAACGAGCACCGCAACCTCATAACATATAACGAATAACATTAATCATAACCCAAAAGGTTTTTCTTGAATACTATAATGTTAGTAGGCGCCTATGAGCCTTGCGATGACGATACGCAGGATTTCCGAGGTGCCTTCGCCAATTTCCAGGAGTTTTTGATCCCTGTAAAAGCGTTCAACGTCATATTCCTTCATGAGACCATAGCCGCCGTGAAGTTGGACTGCGTGATTGGCCGCGCGGCCCATCACTTCAGAACAGTGGAGTTTTGCCATGGCAGCCTGTTTGGTGAATGGCTGGCTTTGGTCTTTGAGGCAGCACGCTTTGTATAGCAGCAGTCTGGCACACTCGATTTCCATGGCCATATCGGCCAACTTAAAGGCATTGGCTTGGAAGGTGGAGATGGGCCTGCCGAACTGATTTCGTTCTTTGGCATATTTTCGAGCCAGATCATAACAGCCTTGGGCACCGCCTAGGCCCATGGCGCCGATACTGAGGCGTCCGCCGTCAAGGGTTGCAAGCATTTGATGAAAGCCCTTGCCGCGTTCTCCGAGGAGGTTTTTTTTGGGTATCCGGCAGTCTTCAAAATAAGGGATGCTGGTATTTGAGGCTCGCCACATCATTTTGTTGTGCATTGTCTGCGCTGTGTACCCGGGCGTGCCCGATTCCACGAGAAAACAGCTTAGCTCGGGGCGACCGTCATCTCGTTTGCCGGTAGTAGCCATAACCGTAATCCCTCCGGAGATGTCTGTGGAAGCGTTTGTGATAAAAATCTTGCTTCCGTTGATGACCCACGAGTCGCCGTCCAGGACCGCATGGGTCCGACAGGCTCCGGCATCGGATCCGGCGTCTGGCTCCGTAAGGCCAAAACTCCATAGCATCTCACCGGTGCAAAGCTTCGGAAGATACTTTGTTTTCTGCTCTTCGTCGCCAAAATAGTAGATGGGGCCGACGCCAAGGGAGTTTGCCGCTGCCACTGTTGCCGCTTGGGAGGCATCAACACGGGCAAGTTCTTCGACTGCAATTGCATAAGAAAGATAGTCAAGTTCTTGGCCACCGTATTGCTCGGATACGAAAATACCGAAAAGCCCTAGTTCTCCCATGGCCTTGGTGATCTCATAGGAAAAGGTTTCGGTCTCATCCAGCTGCCTGGCCATTGGCCGAATCTCCTTTTCAGCAAAATTGCGTACCGATTCCCTTAGAATTTTTTGTTCCATTGAGATTGTGAAATCCATTGAAACCTCTTAATAAGATAGAGAATTTTAGAAATAACACATTTGCTGGATTCAAATTTTTGGCGAAGCCGGGAATCAAATCAATTGAGCAGTTTTTCCTCCATTAGCAGAATGAGGAAATGTCGTCAACTATGCACTGAAAGACAGGCCGGAAAATATTGCATCAGTAAGAACATGAGAGATATTGAAAGCATTTTTGATCAAAAAGAAGTTATTTTGCTCCAAGAGACGTAGATTTTCACGAAGAAACAATATTCGGTCTTTATTGAAGTTGCTATTGGAATCAGATAGTATTAAATAAAGTGGTTTTAGGCTATGCTAACGAATATGAGGATACTTTTATCTTGAGAGATGGATCGTCCATGTGTTGTGGCGATCTTGGATTTTCGTGCCTTCGAGCGAGCCAGCGTAGCTCAGCTGGTAGAGCTGCTGATTTGTAATCAGTCGGTCGGGGGTTCGAGTCCCTCCGCTGGCTCCAATGACGTCAAAGAGGATATGCATGGAGGGGTTCCCGAGCGGCCAAAGGGAACAGACTGTAAATCTGTCGGCGATGCCTTCGGAGGTTCAAATCCTCCCCCCTCCACCACCCATGGTAAGTTGTGTGTAGGAGATAGCCGGGTGTTTGTGACGGCATCGTGTGGACTACATGCACACTCTGCATCCTTCTTACTGTGTTTTTGTCGAGGACTAATAATCTCAATCGATTAGGACAGAATTCGTTTTCCGCCAAGACATGGCAATACTGTGACGAACCGATAAAAACGCGGGAATAGCTCAGTTGGCTAGAGCATCAGCCTTCCAAGCTGAGGGTCGCGGGTTCGAGCCCCGTTTCCCGCTCCACCATGAAATCGGTTCGCGATTTTGCGTCAGGCCCACGTAGCTCAGTAGGTAGAGCGCTTCCTTGGTAAGGAAGAGGTTCACCGGTTCAATCCCGGTCGTGGGCTCCATACGGATTTCGCAACTAAGAGACTACGGCTCGTCCAACACGGCACTTGGAAGAGGTGGCCCCTTCGGGGCAGTTGAAAACAAAACCGATAAATTTTAAATCCGAATATCGAAATCCGAATGTTCAAAACAATGTGACAGGAGTCTTGTTTCGGTCATTTGAATTTTGAAAATTTGAAACTTGTTTCGAATTTGCGGCTGAGGCCTTGAAGACAGCACGATATTCGAATTTCGGATTTAATCATCATTAATATAAACAATACCTTATAAGCATCGACAACCTTTTGTCGATCTTGTGGCGCTAAGCGCCAAACAAGAGACCAGAACCAGGGAGGCAAGGAGATGGCCAAGAAGAAGTTTGAGCGGGTGAAGCCGCATTTGAATGTAGGCACGATTGGTCATATAGATCATGGCAAG
>JAFGFW010000070.1 GCA_016930875.1 Deltaproteobacteria bacterium
CTTCGACTCCGCTCAGGGCCGTGAGTCCCTCGACTTGGCTCGGGACCGTGAGCCTGTCGAACGGCCTGTCGAACGGCCGTTTTGATAGTCGTAATGAAAATCTTAAATAATTCTTTTGTTTCCTGTTTTCCCATTCAACATTTCCGCCGGAGGCGGATTCGATGTTCGATGTTCATTTTTTTGTAACCGTGAACGGTTACCTTTCGTTGAACCCCGAACCTCTGAACCCGTGAACCGTTAAATGCTACGTACCAGTCAGCCTGTGCAAAGCCTCTTCGTATTTCATCCTGGTGTTTTTCACCACATCCGGCGGGAGTTCCGGGGCTGGAGGCCTCTGATCCCACTCAAGGGAAAGGAGATAATCTCTCACATATTGCTTATCAAAACTCTTTTGGGGACCACCTGGCTTGTACGTATCCTTTGGCCAAAAACGAGAAGAGTCAGGTGTCAGGATCTCGTCAATCAAAACAAGCCGGCCATCGATTAGGCCGAACTCAAACTTGGTGTCCGCTATGATGATCCCGCGGAGCTCGGCTATCTCCACTGCCTTTTGATATATGGAAACACTCAGATCATTGAGTTGCGCTGCCATGTCTTTTCCCACGAGATCCTCTGCCTGACCGAAGCTAATATTGACATCATGAGTCCCTGCCTCTTCCTTGGTTGAGGGCGTAAAGACCGGTTCAGGCAAGCGGTCCGATTCTTGAAGACCCTCTGGAAGCCTTATTCCGCAAATCTCCTCTGATTCCAGATAGGACTTCCAGCCAGAACCTGACAGGTATCCCCTCACTATACACTCCAGAGGAAGGGGGTCTGCCTTTCGGACCAACATACTCCTGTCTCTTAGAACATCAGCATATTGAAGACAAGCCTCAGGGAACTCGTCTACATCTGTCGTGATCAGGTGATTGGGCACAATGCCTTCCATCTTCTGAAACCAGAACCTGGACATCCTGGTCAATATGCAGCCCTTTGCCGGAATCGGATTGGGCATGACCACATCAAAGGCAGAGATGCGATCTGTGGCCACAATCAAAAGGGTATCGCCAAGGTCATAGAGATCCCTCACCTTGCCGCGCCCAGCCAGTTTCAAATCGGGAAAAACTGTATCGTAGACAGAAGCTTCCAAGGTTAACTCCTTTTCGCAGAGTTTTATCGTAACCGTTCACGGGTTCAAAGGTTCAGGGTTACCTTTCGTAGGCGTTCACAGGCTCAGGGTTCCCCGTTCAAGGTTACTTTTTTTCGTTGACCTTGCGAGCTGGCTGCGGGCCAACTGCCATGCCTCAATCTCTTCAAATCGTTCTATCTTCATACCTTCTCTATTCACAACTCACGAATCAACTGTTCAGGTTTTCGGTTTTGAACCTCTGAACGCCTGAACGATTACCGCAATTCTTATAATTTGCCGTGGAAAAAAGTCAAGGAGCAAATCAGATCCTGTTTGCCATTGACAGGCAGACTTCGTATGCTATTCGTAGATGAAATCGCAAAGCGATTTCATCTACGGAGGATAAAAATGGACAAGAAGGTTACAATCGTTGGCGCCGGTAACGTAGGCGCAACCGCAGCGCAACGCCTGGCGGAAAAGGAGTTGTCTGATGTTGTCCTTGTCGACGTCGTAGAGGGTTTGCCCCAGGGGAAAGCCTTGGATTTGCAGCAAGCGGCGCCAATAGAAAAACATGATGCCAGGCTCATAGGAACCAACTCGTTCGAGGCCTCAGCAGGGTCTGACATAGTCATTGTCACGGCAGGTATGCCCCGCAAACCGGGCATGAGTCGAGACGATCTTCTGGCTACAAACGCCAACATTGTTGGAACTGTAATCGAACAAATCGCCCCCCTTTCTCCAGAGGCTATCCTGATTATCGTGAGCAACCCCTTGGACGCCATGTGTCACGTAGCGCTTGAGACTAGTGGTTTTCCGAAGAATAGGGTCGTGGGTATGGCCGGAGTCCTTGACTCGGCCCGCTTTCGAGCCTTCATCGCAATGGAACTGGATGTGTCTGTAGAAAATACACACGCCTTTGTCATGGGTGGTCATGGCGACACCATGGTCCCCCTGCCCCGCTATTCCACTGTCGCAGGCATTCCCATCATTGAACTCATGCCAAGGGAACGAATAGATGCCCTGGTGGAGCGGACCAGAAATGGCGGAGCAGAGATCGTTGGCTTGTTGAAGACGGGCAGCGCCTATTATGCTCCGGCTTCAGGCGCTGTGGAGATAGCTGAAGCGATCCTTAAAGACAAAAAGAAGATCCTTCCCTGCGCAGCCTATTTGGAGGGAGAATATGGTATTCACGGTCTCTTTATCGGTGTCCCGGTAAAACTCGGAAGGGGTGGCATCAAGCAAATCATCCAGATCAACCTAACCGAGCAGGAACATGCCGCGCTTCAAAAGTCCGCCCAGGCAGTGCGCGAATTGGTAGAGTCCTTGAAGAGGAAGAAAATCCATACAGTACATTAGGCGGAGAAAAGAAAGTAACATATTTGGCAAAGAAATACCACTTTCAGGACCTGGTGTGTGAAAAAAAAGTTGACTTAAAGGCACTTTCTAGTTTATTTTTATAAAATAAAAACTTGAGGAACTTTTCTTCACTCACAACCCGCTGATTGAACCCTGAGGTTGCAATCTGACTCAACAGGAAAACCATGGGCGAAATTTCCGAGACATCCGCAAAAATCCTGATCGTGGATAATGACGAGAAGATCCTGTCGATCCTTCAAGAATACCTGGAGCTTTGTCGTTACCAGGTGACAACGGTACCCTCGGGCCTTGACGCCTTGATGCTCCTGCGCTCGGGAGACTACAATGTTCTTTTAACTGATATTGTCATGCCTGACATCAGCGGTCTTGGCCTCATCGAGATCACACGAAAGGAGTTCCCTGACTTGCCGATTATTGCCATGACGGGTTATGGCAGGCAGGTGAAAAACCTGACGAGTGAGCGGTCCCCTGACTACTACTTGGAAAAACCTTTTGATTTGACTGAGTTATCAGAAGTTGTCCATTCTGTTTTGCACAAGGAATAGCTAATGCCCATTAATAAACGGATCTTAAGACACTTGGCACTAGCGTCAGTTTCCAATTCAGTCCGCCTGAGGCGGATTCGCAAGGTCAAGGAAATTCCCGCTTGCAGCGGGACGCGGAGGTCCGCCTAGGCGGACCGCACAA
>JAFGFW010000071.1 GCA_016930875.1 Deltaproteobacteria bacterium
ATTTTCAAAGAACGACTCGAGAACATTTGCGGCATAACGTACCCGCAAATATTTGTAAAAAAACTCTTGACTTTTACCGGAACAACTTAAGTTAAGAACAGAACGTGCAACCCCAATTTTAGGCATTTTACAATTCTAGGCATTTTTTTCTTAGGCACTTATGAGTTTGCGAACGTCCGGCCCTCTTCCCCGTTAAGATAACGGGATCTCCGACAAGGGGGCAGATCAAAGTCACATCCTCTGGGTGTGGATATTTGCTCTAATCCGTTTCACACGTGGTATGATGCACCCTGTGAGATCCAACAGGGTTTACTTGGCCCTGATACACTATCCTGTATACAATAAATCAGGTGAGGTGATCGCATCGGCCGTCAGCAACCTGGACTTGCACGACATATCAAGGGCGGCTAAAACGTTCGGTATTAAGGTTTTCTATGTGGTGACCCCCCTGGTAGACCAGCAGGAGCTTCTTAGAAGGATTATTTCTCACTGGACAGACGGCGCGGGGGGCAAATACAATCCTGATCGCAAGGCGGCATTAGAACTGGTCAGTATTGTAGCGTCCCTTGATGCTGCGCTGGAGGATATTGCCTGCAATGGCCATGATAGACCGGTTACAGTCATTACAGATGCACGGCCACACCCTAGAAACATCAGCTATGGGAAGCTGTCGGAAATGTTGAGTTCGGATCGACCCTTTTTGCTATTGTTCGGGACGGGCTGGGGACTGACGCAAGGGTTTATTGAAGCAGCGGATTATGTTCTTGCCCCTATCATGGGGCCTATGGATTACAACCACCTGTCAGTTCGCTCGGCCACTGCCATTGTTCTTGACAGGCTTTTTGGAACGGATAGAATATAATTTTGGAGGAAAATATGGAAGCAATCAAAGCGATTGAAAAGGAACAAATGCGGTTTGATCTGCCGTTTTTTAAGTCGGGTGATACGGTAAAGGTCTCCGTTAAAATCAAAGAAGGGGAAAAGGAACGGATTCAGCTTTTTCAAGGCGTTGTGATCAGGAAGCGTAAAGGGACAACCAATGCCACATTCACCGTAAGAAAGATCTCTTACGGAATAGGTGTTGAGCGTATCTTCCCCTTGCATTCCCCAAGTATTGAAAAAGTCGAGGTGGTCACCCGAGGTCGTGTCCGTCGCTCTCGTCTCTACTATCTGAGGAAACTGAGAGGCAAGGCAGCCCGGATCAAGGAGCTTCGCCCTCGCTAGGTCTGGCGGACCTTTGTCGCTTATGCGGGTTCAAGAATCGCAGACATGGATTCCAAATCCTTTGAGAAAACGGCTCGAAAAGAAGGCTATTCAAAGATTGCTGGCATTGATGAGGCTGGTAGGGGTCCACTGGCTGGTCCGGTAGTGGCTGCTGCAGTGATCCTTCCGGAAAGGGTGGATTTAGTCCATCTTGATGATTCTAAAAAACTGAGTCCTGGAAGGCGGGAACAGCTTTTCGGTGCGATTTATGACCATGCCATTTCTATAGGCATAGGCATTGTTGATCCTGTGGAGATCGACCGTATCAATATCCTTCAGGCCTCTCTCCTTTCCATGCGCATGGCAGCGGATAATCTTCGCCCACACCCGGATTACTTGCTTGTTGACGGCACTTTTCCCATTGAATCAAGCCTGCCCCAAGAGGCTGTCAAACACGGCGACAGGCGGTGTCTGTCCATTGCTGCAGCATCCATTATAGCCAAAGTTACCCGGGATCGACTTATGGAGATTTACGACGATGAGTTTCCAGAGTTCGGCTTCGGCAGACACAAGGGCTACGCCACAAAAGCGCACTGTGCCGCCATTCGCGCTTTTGGTTGTTCCCGGATTCACCGGAAGACATTCCGTGGCGTTAAGGAATATGTAAATTGGCCGGGTTAGGAGAAAGATGTTTGGAAAGGGAGTCCCAGGGATGGAAGATTCCCGGGCAGACCATCGCAGCCGCACTGGAGCCTTTGGTGAGTCTATTGCTGTCAAGGTCCTGAAGAAAGACGGATACAAGATCCTTGAGCAAAACCATCGTTCCAGGTTAGGTGAAATCGACATCATTGCCCTGGAGGGTGGAACGCTGGCCTTTGTAGAGGTAAAGGCCCGTCGAACGGATCAATTTGGAGACCCGAAGCAGGCTGTCACGCCTAAGAAACAGCGCAAGATATCGATGGTTGCCCTTGAATACCTAAAAAAGACAGGGCAAACAGACAAAAAAGCCCGTTTTGACGTTGTGGCCATCCGGCTGTCCCATGGTCAACCGGATGTCGAAATAATCAGGAATGCCTTTGAGCTTGCCTGGTGAGAGATCCGCAATGCCTTCTCCCCGTTCATCTGGGACGCTTTTTGTGGTAGCTACCCCAATCGGTAACATGGAAGACATCACCCTGCGAGCCATTCGGACCTTGACAGAAGTAGACCTCATTGCGGCAGAGGACACCAGGCAGACCCGGAAGCTCCTTTCGCGCTACGAAATCTCCACACCCTTCGTCTCTTATCATGACCACAATAAGGAGAAACGTACCCCTGAACTGCTGCAAAAGCTTAAAGCGGGGGCATCCATTGCACTTGTTACAGATTCGGGCACTCCGTCCATATCTGACCCGGGTTATTGTCTCGTCAGGGCTGCTATCCAGGAGGCAGTTCCTGTGGTGCCGATACCGGGGGCGTCGGCAGTTGTCACTGCATTGAGTGTGTGTGGCCTTCCCACGGATAGTTACGTTTTTGTCGGCTTTGTTTCAAGGAAATCAGGCAAACGTAAACTACTGCTGGACCGTCTAGCACTGGAGCCGAGTACCCTCATTTTCTATGAATCGCCCAAAAGACTCCTCGACCTGATGAGAGAGATTCTCGATGTCATGGGAAACCGTGAGGCTGTGGTGGCACGTGAACTGACCAAGCTCCACGAGGAAGTCCTGAGGGGGCCGTTGAACACGATGGTGAAAGAAATATCAGCGCGTCTTTCTCTGAAGGGTGAATGCACTTTGCTTGTGTCAGGATGGCATAAGGCAGGGGAAGTAGACCTGGAGACCATACGGAATCACCTGAGACGGCTGGGTATGGAGAAAGCTCTTTCCCTTTCTGACCGAGCGAAAGAGGTGGCCAGAAAATACAGCCTTTCCAGGAAAGTCGTCTATGAGGAGGCATTAAAGCTTGAAAAAGAGGGTTGACCTGCCACTAACTTCTCCATTATATGGAGTAACGTCAACTGAAATACTAAAGTGCCTAAGAATGCCTTGTGCCCGGATCTTTACCAGAGGGGTAAGCAGGGGAACAGCATGCCCATTTATGAATTCTATTGCAAGGACTGCAACACCATATTTAGCTTCTTCTCAAAGTCTGTGAACACTACCAAGCTGCCACTGTGTCCAGGGTGTAAACGAATGAAACTTGAAAGGCAGATGTCAACTTTTGCCAGGCTCACGGGGGCGCAGGACGAGGGTGAGACGGATGATTTGCCTATTGATGAGGCCAAGATGGAAAGGGCTATGGACATGTTGGCCCGGGAGGCTGAGGGAATCAACGAGGATGACCCGCGCCAAGCTGCCAGATTGATGCGCAAGCTTACGGATGCCACAGGAGCTAGCCTGGGCCCTGGCATGGAGGAGGCCCTGAAACGGCTGGAAGCCGGGGAAGATCCCGAGCAGATTGAAGCGGAACTGGGTGATATCATGGAAGAAGAGGAGCCGTTCATGTTCGGAGGAAAGAAAGGCAAGAGGGTCAAAGGGGGCAGGCCCCGTCACGATGAAACACTGTATGAACTCTGAAGTAACTGAACGTGGGGGCGATGCCCCTAAGTTCATTGTATAGAGTTTCATCAAGACCGGAACAGCGAAACGACTGGGAAATGGGCTCAATAGGAATACTGCAATGACTACGGAACAGGTTATATTGCAAAGCCCAGACATTGACCGGATTTTGGCCCGGATGGCCTACGAAATCCTGGAAAAGCACAGGGGCGCTAAGAACTTGGTGATCATTGGCATCAGGACTGGCGGGGTTTTTTTGGCCGATCGCATGGCAGCAAGGATTCTCTCGTTTGACGGCACGAACATCCCCCGTGGCGATCTTGATATCACCCTCTACAGGGATGATTGGACCCGCATAGGACATCAGCCCATTGTACAAAAGACGGAGTTGCCTTTCTCTTTGGATGGCAAACAGGTGATCCTGGTGGATGATGTCCTATTTACCGGTCGCACGGTCCGCGCAGCCATGGATGCTCTCATGGATTTTGGCCGTCCGGATCGAATCGAACTCGCTGTTCTGGTGGACCGCGGTCACCGCGAGTTGCCAATTGAAGCCAATTATGTGGGTAAGCACGTTGAAACAATCCATGACACCATGGTCAATGTGTATCTGAAAGAGAAGGCGGGACGCGACGAAGTCACGGTCACTTCACAATGAGAGGAGGCCAAAAGGCTGTCCACTGAAAGGGGAAGTTCCAGATGAGAAGTGCGTGGAGTGCCGGCACAGCAGCGAGCTATCGATTTTTTCTTTTTTCATGTTGACAAACATCGTTTTTTCATATAAAGACCATGGGCTAGATATCAACAGGGATTAACTGGTTAACAGTAAAGATATTAACTAGAGAAAAGGAGGGCGTTGGCATGCCGGAGATTGAATTTGCAGGAAAAACCTTTAATGTGGATGAGGATGGTTTTATTGATGATTTCGGTAATTGGTGCCCGGAATGGGTTCAATACGTGAAATCGACAGAGGGGATTGAAGAACTGAACGATGAGCACTGGAAGTGCGTGACCTTTTTGCAGGATTATTACAAGAAAAACGGGATTGCTCCTATGGTTCGGGTCTTCTCCAAGGTGACTGGTTACAAACTGAAACACATTTACGAACTGTTTCCTTCTGGACCTGGCAAAGGCGCATGTAAGATGGCGGGTCTTCCCAAGCCGACCGGCTGCGTCTAAGGAAGAGGTTCTGATCCTGCAACACAATTCGAACGTTCGAAAAAAAGAGGCTTTGCTATGCAGCGGGGCCTCTTTTTTTTAAGCAAGGAGTCTGGGGCCGCCAGGAATTATTTCCTTTGAAAAGAAGATTTTGTTGACATATAATTTTATAATGTGATATAAAATAATTATTCATGGTAGTTAGTTGTATGGTTTTGTCGCCAGGCACCTTTGGGTTAGGCGAAGTGTCAGATTGGGATAGGAATTTTGCGAAGTAAAATAAGATGCCAACAAGGTCCACAGGTCTTGTTGGCTTTTTTTTCGTCAGATCCATATCCCGGCTAAATAATATTGTGAAAGGAGGGATATGGTCATGGCAGAAGGCACCGTAAAGTGGTTTAATGAGAAAAAGGGCTATGGTTTTATTAGCATGGATGAAGGCCAGGACGTCTTTGTTCACTATAGCTCCATTCTCGGCAGTGGTTTTAAGTCGCTATATGAAGGCCAGCGGGTTCGATTTGAAGTCGAGGACGGCCAAAAGGGTCCGCAGGCAGTGAACGTTGAAACCACCTAGGTTAAGGGGTTGACAGGCCGCTGTCCCTGGGCCTTTGGGCTTAAGTTTAAGGTTTGGGTTCACAGAAGTTAGGGTCAGATCCGAAATGTGTTGACGGGGAGATGAGCCCGGCAAGTCTAGAAACAACTGAAGAACCCTGTCATCAAAGATGACAGGGTTCTTCAATTTAGAGCATATGATGCCAGCAATCAGAACGGTATCTCGAACCGAGTGCATTCGCTGCGGGACCTGTTGTATGAAAGGAGGCCCCGCCCTCCACGAGGAAGACGCCACACTATTTGCCAAAGGTATCTTGGAAAGGGCCCATGTTTATACTCTGAGAAAAGGGGAGCTCGTTCGGAACATTGATGAGGTTTTCATGGTCCTTGAACAGGAGATCATCAAGATCAAGGGGCAGGGTGAAGCCTGGACATGTATGTTTTATGAGAACGAAAAAACGGCCTGCGGGATTTATGAAAACAGACCAGTTGAGTGCCGGGCCTTGAAATGCTGGGATTTGCGGGAATTCAAGGAGGTCATGACCAGGCCGTATCTTCAAAGAAAGGATCTGGTGAAGCCGGACGACGGCATCCTTAAGGTGATGGATGCCCACGAAAGACGATGCGCGTATGAGATTCTGGACTCAGCAGTTAAGGGGTTGGAGGGGCCGGATCCCAGGAAAGCAGTGGAAGTAATTCTTGAACTCTTGCAATATGACAACTATGTGCGGCCTTTCTTGACAGATAAGCTCAATCTGGATCCGAGCATAATGGATTTCTTCTTCGGCAGGCCTCTTACGACCACTATCCGCATGTTCGGGCTGTGTGTCAAGCAAGAAGGAGACACCTTCACTCTGTCGCCGACGGCACACCACCGGGATTAGAGTCTTTGAACAGACGATTCTCTTTTCTTCAATATTTTTTTCAACTTCCTCTTGTAAAGCTCCCGCTTGAGCTTGCTTATATGATCAATAAAGAGAGTGCCGTTCAGATGATCAATCTCATGTTGGAGCACAATAGCGGGGAGACCTTCCTTTATGAGAGTGATCGGGTTCTCTTCCCTGTCAAGGCCCTTTACGGTGACGCACTCCGCGCGCTTGATTTCTGCTGAATAGTCAAGAACACTGAGGCAGCCTTCTTCGCTTACCACCGCGCCATCTGCCTCGACGATTTCAGGGTTGATCACAACGACAAGATCATGGGGTTCGTTCTTGGGTGAGATATCAAAGATGATGACGCGACATGGTTCTCCCACCTGGTTGCTTGCGAGGCCGATGCCAGGCGCATGGTACATGGTGTCGGCCATGTCATCAATGAGCTGTTGGACCTTTCCGTCAATATTCGTGACAGGCTCGGCCCGCTCGCGAAGAACCGTATCAGGGTAGGTGATAATTTTTCTTAGGGGCATTGTGTGTTTATTTCATCCTGGAAAACCTGGTCCCTGGACTAGTGCTCCGTCTCTTTATTAAGGTGTCATTTCGACCAGAGGGAGAAAGCTTTACAACTACTTGATATAATAAGATTGCTCCCTGGCCCAGACCGGGTTCATATGCCGCCTTCGCCATAGTCCGCCTGAGGCGGACGACGGCTGAAATAGCATCGGTTATTATTCTCATGTCGCGCCAGGGCGGGCGCTTGGCTCGAAATGACATGATTGTAACGTTATTCAAATAACATCCTACTAGGCCAGAGCGACCTCCCTGAGGGCAGCCATGATCCTATCCGGCTCATCCATGCCGTAGATTTCAGTGTCGAACCTGGCACCCAGACCCAGTTTGTCCTCGGCCACATCCTTCATCTCAGGACCCAAGATGACGAGGTCCGTGTAAGGAAGAACAGAGGATAACACGGTTACGTCCTGTGGACCGGTCGCTCTCTGCAAGCCATCTTCATGACTCACTGCAAGAGCATTCCACAAGTCCCGTTTGATTCTGATAGCCGGGACATCTCTGAAGTGTTCGGATTCGTAAAAGGGTATCAGCCCTTCCAGGCCTTCCGGCTTTCCACGATAGTGGTTCCACAAGGCAATGGCCAGATCAACCTTCTGTCCTGCCCAGAAACCGTTCAAATGTCGCTCTTGTGCGTGCGCCACCATCGTCTGATACTTCATGCCCAGTCTGACCAGATCCCTCAAATGCCGTGTGGATCGCTGTTGCAATTGCTGCTCATGCTTGAGTGCGGTTTCGTCGTACCTAATCCTGAGCCGTGTTGACAGGGAGGCAGGCCTCTCTTCTGCACCCGGCTTGTCGCAAAGGGCCAAAACACTTCCAAACTCAATGGACGAGCGTTTCTTCATAATTGCGCGGACCGTTTGTTCCTGAAAAGCGTCTTTCCAGAACTTCCGGTGGGTTAGATGGCCGTTTGCGTTGATGAAGCCACGAAGCGCCCTGAAGATCTGAAAGTCCTCAATGGTCTGGCTGTGTTTGAATGAGAGGCCTTGTGAGAGCTGTCTTATGACATTGAGACCTTCTCTGGCTTGACGGCCTCCCATCTGGAGAGCTTCGCGATGGAAGGTGTCTTCGAGGCATACGAGCTTTCTGTCCTTGACGAGGGCCAAGATCTCTTCGTACAAGGCCTTTGAGTTTTCTGCCGTCGAGTTCAATGGTGGCTGCCCTAGCCCGTATCTGATGAGGTTTTCAATGACAGGGGTATCCAGATAGAGCACTGGCAGTGGAGAGCGTTCCCCCCGAACTAGGGAAAGCTTGCGGCTCAACAGCTTTCTTTCCTGACCTTCAGGGAGGGAATCAATCCTCTGTCTCACGCTGGCATCAAGTTGATCAAACATCTCATCAGCGTATGCACGGGCCCCTTTGTCAAGGCGCTTATAATGCTTTACGACATATTCATGCAGTTGCTGCCACAAATAATCGGACAGCCCATCTTGCCTGGTGGGACCATCTGAAGACAACCTGTCCAAATATTGCCTTATGTGCTTTTTTGTAATCACGGCATCACAACGCTATTCGCTGGTTTCACTCACGGTGACCTCATGAATCATCTTGTCTTCTGAGCCGAAGTGTCGGCACAGGGTGTCGAAGATCTCAGCTCCATGCTCGACAAAATAGCAACTCTCAAAGACCTTGGGATCCGCCATGCCTTCAGATGCCAGGTGGTTTAGCCAGTCGCGCAGGGGCTCATAAAACTCTCCAACAAATATTTGGGGCTTATAATGTCCGATACCGAGTTTCTTCTTCACAAAAGTGATGGCATTTTCAAGGTTTGTGCCTACGCCGCCTTTGAAATAGATGTCTGCCTCTGTGGTTTCAGATAGAATCTCCTGTCTTTCCAGCAAGTCATTTCTGGCCAGATACGCCGCAAAATCCACGTGGGGATCGATGTCTACGCCGGGGATTTTCCAGTACACGGCCCCGGAAAGCATGCCAAGAGAAGCTGTGGTTTCGGAGACAAATGACATAACGCTGCCCGTATTGCCTCCTGTGAGGATACCGCAAATACCGCCGTGGAAATCCTTGAAGGAGTTAATGCTGTCCACAATTTCTTTCTGCGTCTCAGCATCCACATTCCCTGCTGTTCCGTAGAACGCTGCCAGCTTTCTTGAGCTAAAGGCCTCATTGAAAGACGGTATCACGGAAGACCTCATAAAGAAGTGCTTATACAGGACGAGGTCCCCTTGCAAGGGGTTTTTCCAGTAGATAGCGACGCCCATATCCTGTAGGGTATTCATAAAGACGAGGTCTTCGGATCTGAAAAAGTACTCCTCTTCAGGTGCCTTCCTGAAGGTCAAATCCTTGATAAGTCCCAGATCAGCGGCTACAATAAGATAAGACGCACGGAGTCGGCTGGGGAAATCCTGAAGCACGAGAGATGTGTTCGGCTGCAGCTCGTCTAACAGTTGATTGCAGTTTTGGTTCAGCTTGATGAATCTTTGTCCCTCGGCCTCACTGATGGCCGCAACGGTGTTTTCATCCACTGACCGCTCCTCGTAAAGTCTTTCCAAGGCTGAGGACTTCAGGTCAATATAGAACCTTTCTCTTACACTGTGTTGTGCCACGGCTGGTTTGTAGACTTCGAAGTGCACCGTTTCTTTGACGATGTTTTCTGCTCCCCCAATAAGCTCCAGATATATGATGCCATTAGTGTGTTTGCTACCTACCCTGGCATCCGTGTGCTCGGGGTCCAGAATGTAAATCTCGTTTTGTTGTGTAAAAAGGCTCGTGTGGGATATGACCCCGCTTCCGGCAGGGACGATGACCCGGTCCACCTTCTGCTCAGGCTGGACAAAATAGAGATCTTCACGGGGAATTCTTTTCAGCACGGCAGCTTTTAGATAATGGGGTGTCAAGACCCTCGGATTGGGAAGATGGACAAATGGCATCACAGGCACAGCCAGAATGCCCCCCTCCAGCACTTTGGTTCCCTTGGGTACAATGATGGTGCGGTTTGAGATCAGGTTAATGAGTTCCTCTGCAGAATACTTGAGTTCAGGGTTTCTCAAATAGATTTTGCCCACCTCAAGTCCAGGTGCCATCAACTGGTCAATGGTGAGGCCTGCGGAATATTCAGGTATGTAGAACCATAACCTGGCTTCATAGGAGATCCTTTTCCCATTCAGTTCAAATTGGCCCAGTTTTTCCTGGTTAATGCCCAGCCTGGCCTTTGTGCTGTGCAGGTCAGTCGTGAGGCAGTCCTGGTTGCGCAAGAAATACTGCATCTGTTCCTCATCAAGGTCTGCCGAAATCAGCGCAAGAACCTCAGAGTCATCAGCGCTAATGATCTTTTCTATCTTGCAATCAGGGCTTTCGTTTAGGGACACAGCCAAACCTCTGTTATTGGTTATACGTCAATCGTTTAGGGGTTGCGCCGCTCGTTTCGTATGACGTTAGTCGGCCTACGGCTCGTAGAGCTTTCCGAGCCGTAGGCTCTACAAGCCGGAGGCCTACGCTAGGTGGCAATCAGTTTGAGCTGATCAGGGATCAAGTACCACCGAAGGCGGCCCGAGTGTGTGGGCAGTTCGTCAACGTCAATTCGGCAGCACCCACCCATCTCAAACTGCACTGCTGCCTTAGCGTCCTGTGTGAGCAAGAAGGATGCCACCTCAGCCACCGATGGGAGGTGTCCTGCAATGAGCACACGCTTCGCACCTGAAAGCTCGGACAATGCCTGAATCGTCTCTTCAGGCGGTGTCATGGCTTTAACCTTTGGTGTTTCGACGATTTTTTCCAAAGGAAATCCGACTTCTTCTGCCACAATGGCTGCTGTCTGCTTGGAGCGCTTCTTGGGACTTGACAAAATCGCATCAAAGGGCACGCCCATCTTTTTAAGGGCCTGGCCACTGGCATGAATCCTTGCTTCCCCCTCAGGGTTTAGCCCTTCCTCTGGGTCCTGGTCCTTTGGCAGGGCAGGGCCGTGTTGCATGAGATAGATTTCCATGTGATCACCTCCTGTTATTGAGACACTCTTCATTCACCGATAATCTTAACCAGCGCCCTCTTTTTCCTTCGACCATCAAACTCGCCATAGAAAATCTGTTCCCAGGTCCCGAAGTCCAGTTTTCCGTCTGTGACCGCTACGACAACCTCCCTGCCCATGATCTGTCTTTTCATGTGGGCGTCTGCATTGTCTTCACCCACATTATGCCTGTACTGTGAGACAGGCTCATGGGGCGCCAATTTCTCCAACCACACATCATAGTCGTGGTGTAGTCCGGATTCGTCATCGTTTATAAACACGGAAGCCGTTATGTGCATGGCGTTTACTAGCACAAGGCCCTCTCTGATGCCACTTTCTCTGAGGCATTCCTTAACCTGTGGGGTGATGTTGACAAAGGCTCGTCTTGTTGGCACGTTGAACCAAAGCTCTTTTCGATAATTTTTCATCTCCTTCATCTCCTCTAATTGCTTTGTGCATCGATAGGCCCTGGCAGAGGGACATGCCTTTGGGACCTTATAACAGAAACCGCGTCGTCCTTGCAACACCTTGCCGAGTTTGCGTCACGGCAACGTCAAAGTTGTATTTCTGACGAGCATCAAAATTCCCCTTTGAAAAGGAAAATTATTTATGTTACCCCCCTTTGGGAAAGGTTGGCAAGGGGGATTTTAGGAACGAGGCAATTCTTATTGTAAAACATTATGTTAAACATTGACGTGCTGTTATCTTCATGAAACATTCAAAAAAGATAATAGATGTGGTATGAAAAAAAGGTGAGGTTATGAAAACAGGAAGACGCCTGATTTTATGCACCATAGCAATGGTTTTCTGTGCCGCTGTGTTGGGCCTTCATGCGGAATCCCTCCAGGCTACCGGAGGCAAGGACAATGAGCTTGCCTGGCTGGGGGTTTCCGTGGGGAAGGTCGAAGCCAAGGATGAAAGGAAGTTTGATCTGCGTCCCGGCAAAGGCGTGCTGGTCACGGTAGTGGCAGACGATTCGCCTGCCGATAAGGTGGACTTGGAAGCAGGAGACATCATTCTTTCTTTGGATGGAGCAAAAATAAAGAGTCCCGGACATTTCTATAGGATGATCCGCAGGAAAAACCCTGGTGACACCATTCTGCTGGAGGTCATTCATGATGGCAAGAAGAAAAGGTTAAAAGTCGCATTAGGGGCCCATGACGGAGACGAAGATCCTTTTGAGTTTTTCAGGCGATGGCCACGAATGTTCTGGTCTGTCTGGGACGATAGACCTTACATGGGGGTTATTTTACAGGATTTGAATGAAGACCTGGCCGGATATTTCGGGGTGGAGCCTGGTGAGGGCGTGCTGATTAGTGACGTGGAGGAAGGAAGTCCGGCAAAGGAAGCAGGTTTGAAGTCGGGAGACATCTTGACACGGATAGAAGGTGAGAAAGTGGGGTCCTCAGATGATGTGCGGGACATTTTGAGGGATTACGCCCCTGGGGACGAAATTGAAGTGACGATGATTCGCTCTGAAAAGAAGAGCAAAGCCAAAGTCAAGTTGAGGCAGTCTCGTTTTCAGGAGGACTTGGACAGCCTGAAAGAGTTTTGGAAAAAACTTGAAAGACAAAGGGATATCCTCCAACGCGAGCTGCATCGTTTGCGCGAATGGGTGGGGGTCAATGGAGGTGCATGAGCCATGAGCGCTACGGTTGTATATTGTGATAGCCTGGAAGTTTCCTTGGCCATCGGACCAGACATTGTGGAGATCACTGGCCAGCTCTCTTCAATGGCCCGGAGGGCCGGCATAAAAAATGGCACTCTACATGCCTCTGTTATTGGCTCAACAGGGTCACTCACAACGATTGAGTATGAGCCTGGCGTTGTTGAAGATCTGAAAAGGGCTATCACGCGACTCGCGCCTCCGGGCATGGAGTATGAGCACGAAAAGGCGTGGCATGATGGCAATGGCCACAGCCACGTGCAGGCAGCCTTGCTGGGTCCTTCGCTTGTAATTCCAGTGCGCAAGTGCGCATTGGCCCTTGGAACGTGGCAGCAGGTTGTGGTCATCAACCACGACAACCGCCCACGCCAAAGGTCGATAGAGGTCACGGTGATTGGCACGTAGCTTGCAAACTTATCATCTGATTCATCGACAGGGCGCCCTTCCCCTCTTGCGACCGTGTGAGACCAGAGACCTCACGGGCAGAGGAAACGGGATCTTTGTTTTCGGATTGTTAGATGTCTTCTTCAAAGCATAAAGTGGATCCGGCCGTGCCTTTGACGAACCAACCTCCTCAGATAATTCAGGGGGCGTCAATCTCTACCCGAAAGGTTCAAACCCTTACCGATATCCTTCGTCTCCTTGAAAAAGATAAGGCCATATCAGTGTGGTTGGACTCGGGCAAGAATCGGAACCCGGAACTATTTGCTATCCTGGCAGATGAACTCTCCGATTCTGAGAGGAAAGCCCTTACACAGGTTACCGACGTCGTTGTTCACACCCGGGAAAATTTGGCAAAAAGGGTCGCGGAGCTTGAGAAAGAAAACAAGTCCCTGAGGTCTTTGAGCCTCACTGACGGACTCACCGACCTTTACAATTATCGTTTTTTTGCTAAACAGCTTGAGGTTGAGATGGCTCGAACCAGACGGACGGGCCAGCCTTGCTCGCTTATGATGACAGACTTGGATGACTTTAAACTCTTGAACGACACTCTGGGCCACGATGAGGGAAACAAATTTTTGGTGAAGGTATCGGAAGTAATAGGCGAAAAGCTGAGGCCGACGGATATCCTGTGCCGATATGGAGGCGATGAATTCGCGGTGATTATGCCGGCTACCACCTTGTTTGACGCTTTGCGTATCGCTCAAAGGCTGAGGGAGTCGGTTGTCATGATACCGGCAAAGCTGGACAACCCCTTTTCTGTCAGTATAGGACTGGCAGAGTATGATCCATCTTGCGGACAAGAAATGAGTGTTTTTGTTAACATGGCCGATAAGGCGCTTTACAGGGCCAAGGAAGGCGGCAAGAACAGGGTTTGTTACGAAGGAAAGCTCCCGGAAGTCGGCAAGGTGGCGCCTGTGACTCAGGACGAGAGAGCCATTCTCCTTAGGAGGGATGACAAGAAGGGACGATAAACATCAATTCAACTCAGAAAGGTCGAGTATCGCCAATGCAGTCAAAAGAGCCTGTTATCACCTCTATTGCAAGCGGAAAAGGAGGTGTGGGAAAAACGTTCATTACTGCCAACCTCGCAGCTTGCCTTGTGAGGAAGGGAAGAAAAGTCCTTGTGGTGGACTGTGATTTGGGCCTTGCCAATATGGATATCCTCCTGGGGATCACGCCTATGTTTACACTGCAAGATGTGGTTTTCGGAGACCAGACTATTCAAGATGTGATCACTTCCACCAAGGCGGGGTTTGACCTGCTTCCGGCCAGTTCCGGCGTGAAGGAGATGGGCCAACTGCTTTACGAGAAGATCCAGATGATAAAGAGCGCTCTTAGCTCCATTTTTCCAAATTATGATGAGGTCCTTCTGGATACTGGCGCAGGGATCTCGGAGGTCGTGCTTCAGTTTAGTCTATTTGCCCCCAGGAATATCATTGTGCTGAACAAAGAGCCGACCAGTTTGACAGACGCCTATGCAGTCATCAAGGTCATGCACCAGCGGTTTGACAGGACATCCTTTGGGATCATTGTCAATTCAGCAAGGGACGAAAAGGAAGCGGATCGGCTTTTCGGCCATATTGATACGGTCTGCAGGGACTTCTTGGGCATTTCCTTGCACTATCTCGGCCACATTGTCAGCGACGAGGCAATCCCGGGGTCTATTGTGAACCAGAAGATTTTGGTACAGACCCACCCGAACTCCAGGGTTGGAATCAATTGCTTCAACATTGCCAGAGCCGCTTCCAACTGGAAGCCACAAGCCGTGGCCACAGAGGGGCCTGCGGCTAAATAGCCCCAATGCCGGAAGAATAAAGGAGGATGGCATGGAACTATGCTTTGCTTTTAGCACTGATGATGGGGAGGACATGATCAAGGAGCACGCGGGCCAGGCCAAGTTTTTTGACGTCTACAAGTTTTCCGACGGGGAAGCCACGTTTCTGGGAAGAAGGGACAATTCGAAGTACAAGGGCGATGAGGCCATGAAGCACGGTGATCCGAAAAAGGCAAAGGCGACCATGGAGGCGTTGAAAAATGTAGATGTATTGGTAGCCAGGGTGTATGGCCCGAATTTGCCAAGGCTGTTGAAGAAGTTCCTCTGTGTCGTTATTAGGACCAAGAAGATCACTGATGCGATTGAAATCGTGAAAGAAAACATGGGAAAGATTCAGGATGAATACCAAAAGGGCGAATCACGAAAGCACTTGGTTTTAACGGCATAGAAGGCACCAGAAGGATTTTTGCCTGAGTCACTTATGCGTGCATTACTCTTTTCTTCACGACTGACTGTTTTGCTTATGGCCCTCACTTTCCTTATGGTGGCGCCTCCGTCTTCTGCCTTCCCTGCCCAAGAAGGCGCTTATCTTGTTTTTCATAATTTCTCCCCTCCAGAATCCCTAACCCTGTGCGGTGAGCCAATGCCCCTTGAAAACCGCCGCGTTTGGGAAATGCTTGACCGTGAATTTACCATAACTGTCTGGGACCGAGCCCAAGTGTTCATGTGGCTTAAGCGGTCAGGACGTTATTTCCCATACGTGGAAAGGAGGCTGGCCGAGGAGGGCATGCCTGACGACCTGAAGTACCTTGCGGTGGCTGAGAGTTCTCTTCTCACGCATGCCCGATCCAGCGACGGCGCCAGGGGACCATGGCAGTTAATGACCCGTACTGCCCGATCCAATGGCATTCGCAAGGACCACACCATGGACGAACGGCTGGACATCGAGCAGGCCACTGAGGTGGCCATTAAGTACCTTAAGCGTCTTAAGGATAAGTTCGGTACGTGGACATTGGCGTTAGCCGCATACAATTGCGGAGAAGGATCTCTGAAAAGAGAAATGAAGAAGCAGGGAGTCACTGACTACTACAGGCTCAACCTGCCCCTTGAGACCGAGCGATTCATCTTCCGCATTGCGGCTATCAAGATTGTTATGGACAATCCGATGCGCTATGGATACAGCCTGCCAAAGGAAGAGATCTACAGACCTATCGAGTGCGATACCGTGTCGGTCAACATCCGGGTCCCCCTCCACATAACGGATGTTGCCCAAGCCCTTGGCACGGACTTTAAAGTTCTCAGGGAGCTCAATCACAAGATCCCCGGCTATTATCTGCCCACCGGATCTTACACAATTAAGGTTCCGTCCGGGCAGGGTTCCAAGATGGCCGATGTTCTGAATGATCTCACCAAAGTCGCTTCCCGTCGCATGCAACATGATTCCTATTATGTGGTTCGGAGGGGCGACACCTTGAACCATATTGCCAGACGAAGGAAGGTCACTGTAGCGACCCTAAAAAAACTCAACAGCATCCAAGGTTCTCTGATCATGGTGGGGCAAAGGCTCCGGCTGATCCCTTAGCTCATTGCCTCCAGCATTTCAGTCTCTCCATGACTCAGCAATCGGTCTGTGCCGAGCAGAATTCTTACCCCTTTTTCAGTCTTGGCCATGCCAAGGATCACTTCTGTGTCCACGTCGACTCCAAACGATGGAGTCTTTTCAATATCTTCGCCTGTGAGGTTCAGAACCTCGGAGACCGAGTCGACCACCATGCCAACTTCCATCTTGTCGGAATTCCCATTGACCTCCACAATAATAATACATGTTCGCTCATTATAGCCCAACTCTTCCAGGCCAAACTTAAGCCTCAGATCGATCACCGGAATCACCTTATTCCGCAGATTGATGACTCCTTTAAAAAAAGGAGGAGTTTGTGGTATAGTACGTATGGGCGTCATCCCGATGATCTCTTTTACAGAGGTGATACTGATACCGTACTCTTGATGGTCCAGAGCGAAGATAAGATTTTTTCCTTCCTGTGCCAACATGTTCTTTGTATCAAGATCGCTTGTGTGGCGATCAACAATCCTTGATACGACTTTGGACAGGTCATGGAAGTTGGACGAGCGTCTGACTGAACCAGCGGTATCACAAGCAACCTCGGCAAACCGCGTGTCCACAAAATTTTTCAGATCAATCAATGTCCCGACACCCATTTCCTCGACCATGTATCGCTGAATCCTATCGAGGTCTTCAATGACGGGAAATAGATCATCTGTCTTTATCCCTTGAGGTTCTTTAAGGACATTCTTTAGTACTGGAACCTTGAGACCCAATATGTTTTGAGGATCCAAAAAATCAACGGCGATTTCTGCGGCTTTGTCCGGTCGTTGAGCAATGAACTGCCCGGACTGTACCAACATTGTGGTGAGTTCCTGGACCACCTCAGGATGGGCGTTGATAAGTTCGTCTCGCACTGCAACTACACAACAGGGATGATATTGCCAAAGCTCTGCCGAAAGAAACATAAGATCTCCACTGTTTGCCGCGATGGCCTTCGTGCCCAAAGGCTCTGCTACAGTGTATCCACCTACCTCAGGATTTTTTGCCAGAAACTCCGGCATCTTGACTGGTGGGACTACCTCAAAGCAGACATCGACGCCTTCCTGGCCTGCTACTCCCGGCTTGAGACCGAGCTGTCGCAAGAACATCGTTGAAAGCATGTGATGAATCGAAAGCATATGAGGGATGTAAAAGCTCTTACCTTTAAAAAACTGTTGTAGAGATCCTTTGTTTGAACCTTTCTTGTTGCTCACGCAGATACTGCCGTTTTTGTGGGCCAAAAGAACCAATTTTATCGGCACATGGAAACTGAAAAGATCCATGGCAATCGGGGCCAGAATGAAGGCCGCATCAATATCGCCCTTTTCGAGGGCTTTTTGCAGGGGGTTCCAACTCGACATGCATTGCGTTTCCAGTTCAAAATGCTTTGGGGCAAGCTTTTCGGTTGCAATCAAATGCTTTAAAACCCCGAGGGTTAGATGATCGGTGATCTGAATGTGGGCTACGCTCAATCGCACCTTTCCGGAAGCAGCCTTTTGGGGAAGCCTTGCTTTTCCGACATCTTCACCTTCACCATCCTTTTTTGCCCCAAAGGTTTCTTCAATCACGATTTTCAGCTCCTGTGCTGAAAATGGCTTGGTAATAAAACTACTTACACCTGCCTCTTTGGCCTTAAGAGTCTGTTTTTTTTCTGCCTGGGCCGTTGCCATAATGAAAGGCGCGTCCTTCCACTTTTCATCCGCCCTAACCCAAAGCAGCAGGTCATAGCCTCCCTTGTTGGGCATATTCCAGTCGCTGATAATAAGACGAACATCTTCGTCTTTTTGGAGCATCTGGATGGCCGCATCACCATCATCAGCTTCAACGATATTGGCGAAGCCCACTTCCTTGAGAATCTTCACTTCCATCTTCCGGGTAAGTTTGGAATCTTCGACCAACAGGATTTTCATTTCAAGATCTACCGTCATTTTGTTACCTCCCATGTCACCAAGACATTGACATTCCTTCTTTTTTCATTCACGGTTTTTAGCTCAAGACAGCGGCCTTAAAAAACTCGCCATCAATACGGACAACCTTTTGGATGGCGCCTGTCAGATCTTCGTCTTTCATCATTTTTGCCTCACTCGGTTTTACTGCTTGTGATACACAGTTGGCTTGATGTATTTGAAACCATGGTCAATACCCGTCAAGCTCTCTGAATGTCCAATAAGCAGGTAACCGCCGTCCACAAGACAATCATAGAACTTGTTGACCAGCATTTGTTGAGTCTGTTTGTTAAAGTAGATCATGACATTGCGGCAGAAAATAAAATTGAAAGTTCCTCGAAATGGAAAGGAGTCCATGAGATTGAACCGCTGAAATTTGATCATGTCCCTTATGGATCGTTTGACCCGAAAACGACCTTCCTGGCTTCCGTAGCCTTTCTGGAAATACTTCCTGAGTGTGGGTTTTGGGATTTTCGCGAGCCGATCCGAGCTGTAGATCCCGGTCTTTGCCCGTGCCAGAACCTTGGTGGAAATGTCAGTGGCTAGCATCTTCGTATCAAAAGGCTGGCTGTCGCCGAAGTATTCCAACACACATATGGCCAGAGAATAGGGCTCTTCACCACTGGAACATCCTGCACTCCATGCACGCAGCTTTTTGTAGCGTCCGTTTTCGGCAACACATGAAGGAAGAAGCGTGTTTTTTAAGAAATCAAAGTGCTTTTCCTCTCGAAAAAAGCTGGTTAGATTTGTGGAGACTGCGTCGAGCATCCTTACCAGCTCGTCTCCACTGTCATCTTCCAGCACGAAGTTGTAATAGGTCCGAAAATCCTTGAAACCTCCCTCACGCAGCCGCTTGCTCAGCCTGGCACGGACCAATTCTTTCTTGCCCCCGTGCAGTTCGATGCCGCACTTCTCATGAACCAGGGCGCTGAAACGCCAGAAATCGCGATCTGACAACTCTGAACCAATCACGCTGATGCTTCCTTAAGTCCGGTTGTTGTCTCTCCAATTTCAAGCAATCCTGCGACATCCAGGATAAGCCCCACGCGACCATCGGCCAGTATTGCTCCGCCGGCCATCCCCTTGACTTTCTTCAGTTGTTCTCCAAGGCTCTTGATCACCACTTCCTGTTTGCCAATCAGCTCATCCACCAGGAGGCATTTGCGCTGGCCGTCACTTTCCGCCACCACCACGATGGCCTCCCATGGATCCTTGTGCTGGGGCTCAAAATCAAAGACATCGTGAAGTCTGATCAACGGATGCAGATTATCCCGGATTTTGATCATCTCACCTTGGTTCACCACACTGTTATAGGCAGCTTTTTCCGGCCTGATGGATTCTACCACGGATATGGTTGGTATGATGAAATCCCTGTCTCCAGCCCGGACCATGATGCCGTCAATAATCGCCAGGGTCAGGGGCAGTTTCATCAGGATCGTTGTGCCCTGATCTTTGACCGAATCGACCTCCACCTTTCCCCGCATCTTTTCAACCGCGCGTTTTACCACGTCCATACCAACTCCCCGGCCTGACACATCGGTAACGTTCTCGGCGGTAGAAAAACCAGGCTGAAAGATCAGGCCGTAGACATCCTGATCAGACAATTCTTCTCCACAGGTTATCAGGTTTCGCTCGATGGCCCTGTTGATGATCTTTTCCCGGTCAAGACCCTGGCCGTCTTCTGAGATCTCAATGACGATATTGCCGCCCTTGTGATAAGCCTTCAACTTCACTGTTCCAGTCTCCGGCTTGCCGGCAGCCTTTCTGACCTCAGGTTTTTCAATGCCGTGGTCCACCGAGTTCCTCACCATGTGAACCAAGGGATCATAGATCTCGTCCACCATGTTGCGGTCTATTTCCGTGTCCTCACCGATCATCTCCAGGTGGACCGGTTTGCCGGATTTTTTCGAAAGATCGCGCACCAGTCGAATCATCTTCTGGAAGGTCTGCTTGATAGGCATCATGCGCAAGCTCATGGAGGTCCTCTGAATCTCACAGGTAATCCTGCCCAGTTGAGAAAGGTTTGTATAAAGGCTTTTATCCTGGGCCATAAAAGCACTCATACCTTGGGCTAACATCGCCTGGGTGATGACCAACTCCCCTACCATGTCCACCATGTTATCCAGCTTCCGGGTGTCTACCTTGATAAAAGCAGCCTCCCGAACCGCCTTGCCGGGAACCGCTGAAGCACCTCGACGCTCCTTCTGCTCTCGAAGGGCGGCGGCTACATCCCTGGCCCCAACCTTTTTATCTTCCATCAGGATCTCACCGATCTTCTTATCTGATGGGGGTGGCCCGGCTTGTCTCTCAAGGGCCTTGGCCACCTGTTCCTCGGTGACGATCCCTTTTTCGATCAAGATATTTCCTGTATCGGCCCCATCAGACGAGGGGGTCGGTTTGGTTTTTTCCTGGTCTTCTTCAACCTCACCTGGCTGGAGCTTTCTTAATCGATCCACAAAGGCCTCCAGGCCAAAATGAGCCGGCTCAACCACGCCCGTGGCAAGGCCTTGGCTCAGATGGTTGATCATGGCCTTCATCAAATCCACTGCGTCCAACACCACGTCCGTGATGGCCTCATTGACCGTCAGTTTCTGATTTCTGGCGTCGTCCAAAAGGGTTTCCACCTCATGGGCAAGACGGTTGATATCAGAAAGATTCAGGAAACCGGACACGCCCTTGATCGTGTGGAAGGGTCTGAAGATCGCGTTGATCACCCCCGGGTTCTCAGGATCCTGTTCAAGAGAGAGCACATTGACTTCTATGGTTCCAAGATGTTCCATGGACTCCATGATGAAGCTTTCTACAAGCTCTTTATCCTGGGCAATGTCCACCCCCGGTTTGGCCTCATCAGCACCGGCAGATTCGCCCTCTTGGTCCATGGCAGCCGTATCATCGGACAAGCCACATTTGCGAAGATAACCTGAAATCTTCTCGGAACAAGCCTCCACATCTTCCGGATCCCTCAAGACCTCCTGAAACAAAGAGATGCCATCTTCGATTTGCTTTACGGCTTGCTGTGGCTCTGGATGCTCGTCTAACACCAATTTTTCCGCAATGGACTTTATGCCCCTTGCAAGATCGCAAAAGCTGGCCTTGTCGGCTTTTGTGCACACCCCAACTATCTCGTCCAAAAGGTTCAGGGCTACACCAAAGCCCCCCACATCCTTTGGACCCAGCATCACCACTTCCAGGGCGAGCTTTTCGATCAACTCTGTGGCCGTATTTAGATAATTTTCCATTTTACCTCACTCATCCCCTCTCTTCCTACTGTTCACTGACCACTACAACACATTAATGACCTCCTGGGCAATGCGCCCCAGTGGAACTTGTTTCTGCACTGCTCCTATCTTGAAGGCCTCCTTTGGCATGCCATAGACCACACAGGATGCCTCATCCTGGCCGACAGTTCTGGCCCCAGCCTCTCGCATCTTCAACATGCCCCGGGCGCCGTCTGAACCCATGCCGGTCAGGATGACACCCACTGCGTTGGACCCCGCATATTCCGCAGTGGACTTGAAAAGCACATCCACGGCAGGCCTCTGATGACAGACCATGGGGCCGGTCTTCACGCTCACGTAGTATCGGGCGCCGCTGCGCCTGAGGAGCATGTGGTAGTTTCCAGGGGCGACCAGCGCTCGGCCGGGCAGCACCGAATCCCCGTCTTCGGCCTCTTTGACTTCGATGGCACACAGGCTGTTTAGCCTTTCTGCAAAGGCCGTGGTAAAATTGGGCGGCATATGCTGCACCACGACCACGCCCGGAATCGTTGGGGGAAACTGCACCAGGACCTTCTTCAGGGCTTCCGTGCCACCGGTGGAGGCCCCTATGGCAATCACCTTGTTTGTCGTCTCTTGCAGTGCATGGCTGGAAAGTGTGACTGCCGAGGATTCTACCGCGTCGTCGCCGTGCTTCGATACCCGTGCCCTGGCCGCTGCCCGGATCTTGTCTGCAAGCTGTACCTTCATGTCCCCAACCGAATACGATGCCCCGGGCTTTGACAATACCTCCACGGCGCCAATTTCCATGGCCTCCAGGGCGAGTTTTCCGCCCTTGGGCGTCAAAGAGCTGACAATGATGACCGGAAGGGGATAGTATTTCATGAGTTTTTTCAGGAACGTAATGCCGTCCATGCGGGGCATCTCGATATCCAGGGTCACCACGTCGGGTTTTAGTTTGACAATCTTGTCCCTGGCGACGTAGGGATCAGGCGCTGTGCCTATGATCTGGATGCCCGGTTCCTTGGAAAGTTCCTCTGTGAAAATCTTTCGCACAATGGCCGAATCATCCACGATCATAACCTTAATATCTCTCATTTGCACTCCCGTTCTCTGACGACTGACCACTGCCCACCGACCACTGCCCGTTGCCCACTGTTCACTGCCCACTGCCCACTAAAAGTCGTTCCCCTCAAGGGCTTCCTTGCCGTCCATGGATGCCTCATCCATACCGAGCACATCCACTAACATTTTTTTGATCTCCTCTGGCCTGAAGGGCTTCTTGATACAAGCCTTGGCACCCAGGCTCTTAAGCTCATCGATCCGTTCTTCTCGACCCTCTGTGGTCACAATTACAGTAGGCGTACTGGGCACAATGCCTTGCTCTTGCAAGGCCTTCAAGAAGGAAAAACCATCCATCTCAGGCATGTGAACGTCGGTCAGGATCACGTCCGCCCACTCCTTGTCAAGCACAGCCAATGCCTCCACGCCGTTTGCCGCCTCAAAGATCTGGCCGATATCAAAGCCGGACATCTTAAGAGTCTTCTTGATGACACTTCGCATGGACGATGAATCATCAACAATCAATACATTAAATGCCATGGGATCCTCCCCTAAACCAACCTCAACATATCCCGCACCTTGTCGTACTGGCGGCAAAAATCGACCATGATTTTTTGCAGATCCTCTATCCCCAGGCGGTAACGTTTCGCGAGTTCCTCCCTTCCACGATAAGACAACCCGTCACGCCCCACGCCAATGCCCATAGAAAGCGTTAGGATGTTGGCAAGGTAAATGATAGGCGTAATCACATCATCTTCCCGGGCCTCCTCAGCCCTGTGATGCAGCCGTATGGCTCGAACAATATCTTCAGGAAAATTCCACGATTCAGCGATTTTTGCACCCACCTCGGCATGGTTGATACCTAGCATCTTGCTTTCGGCTTCCAGGAAAGAACACTCATCTTCATTGACCAGCCCAATGATCTGCTCAATGTATCTATCCACAAAACCATCGAGGACGACTTTTCCTATATCGTGCAAAAGGCCTGCGGTAAACAAAGACGAGGGCTCGGACTTCATCACACGAGCAGAGACAATCTTGGACATGATCCCCGTCGCCACGGCGTGTTTCCACAGTTCGCCCTTGGCAAGATCATACCCTTTATTGTCGTGCCGGAAGAACTTAACCACCGTGCTTGCCAGGATGATATTCTTCAACTCCGCATTGCCCAAAACCACCAACCCCTGCCGCAGGGAGTCGACCTTTCTCGTGAGCCCATAATAGGCCGAATTGCAGAGTTTCAATACATTTGCCGTGATCGTCTGATCATACTGAACAACGGGGATGACATCATCTGCCGACGCATCGGGATCATTCAGGATCTTCAGGGCTTGAGTAGCCACACTGGGAAAGGGCGGCAGCTCCTTGATCGCCCCGGTTATTTCTTCCACAGCAATCACAACCTCATTTCTCCTTTGCCAGAGACTTTGAGGACAAGCTCTCCTGTGGCAATATCCAGCCACATGGTCCGATTCGATGTGCCCCCTATATCCTCGGCATCGATCATCACGTGGTTTCGCCAATAGATCTTCCTCAAAGCCGCATAGTTTCGTTTTCCGATGTTAAAACTCCCTGAAGGGTCCATGATCTGAGAACCGCCGGCCACCTTGGAAATCATCCGCTTTTTGTCGGCGCCAAGCTTGTAACAGGCTTTGAACAGGAGCGGGATCCCTGTATCGGCAAACATCAAAGGCCTGGTTTTGGCCTTGTTAGGATCCAACTCGGATTCAGGAAGCATATAATGGAGCAGCCCTCCCACCTTGGCCACGGGGTCATAGACGGCCACACCAATACATGAGCCCAATGAATGGGTAGCCAGGGTCACATCAGGGTCATCACTCACCTTCATGTCCGCTATACCTACATTAATATTCAAAGCTCTAGTCCCTTGTCCAGAACGTCTCTGATCGCCCTCAAGATCTCCTGCCGTGTGAAGGGCTTACACAGTGTGTGCTGCGCACCTAGCTTCTTGGCCAAATACAGATATTCCTCTGGTGAAATACGGCCGCCCCCGGACATGGCAATGATGGGCACGTGTGGGAAGTCGCGCCGAAGTTCCATGATGGTTTCAAGGCCCTCCTTATCCGGCATGATCAAGTCTGTGATGACCAGGTCAACCCATTCCTGATGGCAGAGTCTTAACCCCTCCTTGCCGTTAGAAGCCTCCAGGACGTCGTATCCCTCGCGCTTCAAAATCTGCCGGAGCCATTTCAGTGTTGTAATGCTATCATCTACGATAAGAAGGGAATTCTTCATTTTTGATCCTGTTGTAAATCTTACATTCCGTAAACTTGTCACCAGAATAATATACTGCATAGCCTGTTTTCCAGCTGTTCATGTTAACGCAGTAACAGTCCTTATGAGAGTCCTCAACAAAAGGGCACATTTCTTTCAAGTCATCTTGTTTTTTGTATAGTGTTTTATTATCAGTGGCCATAGTCATTTTTATCTTTCGCTGACCCCCTATTACCCTGACAACGTGAAAGGGGAGGCTGGCTTACTCTCGGGATCGGGGGAGGCGGATAGTTGCCTAGACTATCCGGGAGGTCCTCGTCACCAGCGGTGTGTTTCGGGGATCATAATTGATTGTGTAGGAATTTCATTTTGTTGAGCGGCGTAGCCGCGTCGTATAAAATTGCTCTCGCGATTCTATAACTTGACCCCATCCCGATATTCACCCGTAGCAATTCGCTCGCGATTCCCCAAGAGAAAAACTCAGTGTTCCATGGAACTGGTGGCGGCCCGAAGGCCGCCACCATACATTTGCTATGTTTCAAACAGGCATAGCCGCGTTTCATAAAATCCCTCCTTTTGCGGGATTTTGTTTAGAAGTTTTTGAACTCACCCTCATCCATAGGGATGACGTCTTCAGGTGTGACTTGCGTTGCCTTTTTGATAGCTACCACTTCTTTGCTCGCGGCCTCCTTTCTTGCAGGAGGCGCAAGGGCCTTTCGAATTGCAGTAGCAACCCCTGTGGTGCCAGTCATTTCTTTTCTGCTTACTGCATGCTCCGCATGCTCCTTACCACCTGCTTGATTCCCGCTTCCGCCAACAAAGGCTGAGAGATCCCGCACAATACCTTTCATATTCTCGGCCTGGGCATTCAACTCCTCAGAGGCTGCGGCAGACTCCTCGGCATTGGCCGCATTCTGCTGGGTGACCTTGTCCATCTCGCTCGTGGCTTTATTGACCTGCTCAATCCCCTGGGCCTGCTCGTTAGAGGCCGCAGCGATCTCGCTAACCAGCTCCCCCACTTTGGTAGCATTTGTGGTAACCTCGGAAAATGCATTAGCTGTTTCGGTAACCACGTCTGATCCGTTCTTTACCTTCTTCACGGTGTTTTCGATCAGAACCGCTGTGTTCTTGGCAGCCTCGGCAGACCTCATGGCAAGGTTTCTGACCTCTTCTGCCACAACGGCAAATCCTGCGCCTGCTTCACCGGCCCTTGCCGCTTCAACCGCAGCATTTAAGGCAAGCAGATTGGTCTGAAAGGCGATCTCGTCAATTGTCTTAATGATGTTTGAGGTCTCCTCACTGGCCTTGCTGATCTCTCCCATGGACTTGGTAAGATCCTCCATGGAGTTGCTGGCCTGGGTCACTGTCTGGTTGGCTTCCTTCATGAGACCGTCTGCCTGATTGGCATTGTCGGCGTTTTGTTGGGTCATGGAAGACATCTCCTCTAAAGATGAAGAGGTCTCCTCCAGGGCTGCTGCCTGCTCTGCCGCGCCTTCTGCCAGAGACTGGCTGGCAGATGAGACCTGGGCCGAGGCAGCGGACACCTGCTCAGCGCCTTCATTCAGGCCCTCGATAATACGGTTTATAGGCTTGGTAATAGCCCTGGTGATAAAAAAGGCAAGCAACGATCCAATGACGATCGCTACCAGGGAACCGATCATCATAACGCTTTTGGCTGTGGATATCTGGCTGTCCATCTTGGCTTTTTGATTGGCACGGGCCTTGTCGCAGACCTCATTAAGGGTTCTTGCTGCCGTTACCATGTCGGCGTCGGCTTCCACTTGCTTTCCTTTTATTGTCACAAGCTCATCAAAGGACGCCTTATAGCCCTGAGCCGAGGCAATTATCTGATCGGACTGCTGTTGGTTTTTGGCCTGGTTGAACCGTGACTTTATGTCCCGGGCCAGATTGACGATATCCTCCACACACTTGTGCACACGATCGACATACATCTTGTCGCCGCGAATAATAAAGTTCTTTTCCTGCCGCCGGGATTCTAGAACCCAATTGATGATGCGGTTGGCATCATCGGCCTTGGTCAATTTGTCGTTAAGCTGCGCACCCTTAGCGTTTGCCTCACGCAGTGTTCCATATTCTGCTTTTTGCTCCTGGCGCATGGTCTCAGCAAGCGCTATAAGCGCTCTGGCGTTTTTTACCATGGTTGCATCGGCGACTTTGCGTTTTTCTGCAAAGGCCACATATTCGCCAAACGACTTTTCGTATCTTCCGGTTGCCGCCGTGGCCTCGTCCATCTGCTGTTTGTTAACCGGGTCTTTGAATTTGACTTTGGTCTCGTTCGCCTGCTTTTTTATGGCCTCTGTTTGCTCTACAACCTGATCAACATATTTTTTTTCTCCGCGAATAATGAAATTCTTTTCGTGCCGGCGCGATGTCAGCATACGTTCTATCAACTGGCTGGTATCATCGGCCTTATCCACCCTGTCCACAACGCCTGACATGCCGTTGTAACCCACAAAGGCCACCACAGCGAACAAGATCAGCACAATAGCAAACCCGCCGGCTACCTTGGTCCCAAGTTTCATATCCCTCAACATTTTTAGTCCCTCCTTGTGTTTGTCATTTGTTATTTGTCACTGGTCATCGGTCACTAGTCACCGGTTAAATGGTTGAATGGCTGAGTAATGAAATGGTCATTGGTCAATGAAAGTGAACTGAGGTACCTAAAGCCGAAGGCCCCAATTCCTCAATCCCTGAATTCCAAAACCGCAATTTCAACTTACGCCGCTTTCTCCAGGATAGCCATTTCTTCAGCGCTGAGAACTTGATCGATATCTAGGAGAATCTTGACACCGCCTTCCATCTTGGCCATTCCCAGAATGTACTCTGTGTTCAGCTTGGGGCCGAATGTTGGGGTATCTTCGATTTCCTCACCCTTGATGTTTAGTACTTCCGACACCGAATCGACCACAATGCCGATAAGCACAGTTCCCCCCTGGTCCGCGATTTCCACGACAATGATGCAGGTACGCTCCGTGTACTCCATTTCCTCCATGCCGAACTTGAGCCTCAGGCCCACTACCGGTATTACTTTGCCGCGAAGATTGATCACGCCTTTCACATACTCGGGTGTCTGGGGAACAGAGGTGATCGGCATCATCCCGATGATCTCTTTGACCTTCAGGATGCCGATGCCATACTCCTCTTCTGCCAGGGCAAAAGTGAGATATTTTGCCTCCTTGTCTGACGCGGCTTTCACCGCCTGATCCATTGCTTCACTTAATTCTGCCATTCTTTTTTCACCTCCTTTGTTGGTCGTTGCTCATTAGTCACTAGACATTGGTTGAGTGGTTGAGTAGTTTAATGGTCATTTATTTTTTCGGACGGGCGAAGTCGCGCTATACGAAAACGCTAAGTGATTTTGTCTGCGGCAAAGTCTTCAGGACAAAGGCCGTTAACGATTCCCTGTCTGTCTGCCCCAACATCCGGCCTTTTTCCTTTCCGCGATGCAAGATCAAATAGGTGGGAGTCCCTGCAATTCCAAGTTTCTGCCTGAATGCACCAATACAATTCATATCCAGCAAACATACCTTCAACGCCTCACCATAAATTTTCGATAAACCTTTTAGGACTTCTCCCTGGTGTTTGAAGTCAGGGCTTAAATGAAGACATGTCAGCAGAACGGGCCGCCATTCGTTCACGACCTCGGACTCAAAATTGTCCAAATCGATATTCAAAAACGCGGTTTTCACCGGCAATGGCTCTTTGTCCCAATTGGTATCCATTGCTAAGGGCATGGCATGGTTCCTTTTCTAAATTCGAAACGTTCAGATGTGTTACTTATGGGCAACATGTATGCCACTTAAGTAACAGGGCGGTTTGTTGCTACATTTGACAAGTATGTTCAGCTAGTTATTGCTGTGGGGATGGGCGCCGTCGGCCTAACGAATCTGTCCAAGAAAACGGACAAAACTCCGGAAAACAGGACTCTTGTCCTCCATACCAGACACCCGGGAGAGACCGACGGAATAGGGGTTAACCACGAGTGGATAGCTTGTGCTTGTTCAGGAGGGCATACAAGTGGGAACGAGACATGCCGCATATGCGGCAGGCTGCTTTGATATTTCCTCTGGTGAGTGATATCAGGTCTTGTAAGTATTCTTGTTCTGTGGCTTGTTGAAAATTCCGGAATTTCGGAAATACCCTGAAAGGCTCAGCGGTTCTTGCCGGATCGTCTCCGGCGGCAGGACCGTTGGTAACAGATACCCGTGCCACCCTGACACGAAGCCGCGTCGGCAGATGTTTGCAGAACAAAATCGGGGCATCCTGTGCAATGGCAATCGCTTTGTCTATTGTATTGGCCAGTTCCCGCACATTACCAGGCCAGTCATACACAAGAAGGATATCGAGAAATTCAGGAGAAAAACTTTTTGGTTTCATCCCATACCTCTTGCAAAGCTTAACAGTGTGGAACGTGGCCAGTTGTTTGATATCTTCGCGACGTTCCCTTAGTGGAGGCAAATGAATTGTAAAGGATCGGATACGAAAAAGGAGCTCGTTTCGAAACTGGCGGTTTTGCACCATCTTATCGAGATCCCGATTCGTGGCCACCACCAGCCTGAAATCGCTCTCAATTTCTCCCTTGCCACCTATGGGCCGAAGGCGGCGTTCCTGAAGGACCCGAAGAAAGGCCTTCTGAAGGAACAGTGGAAGTTCGCCCACCTCATCAAGAAAGAGTGTTCCCCCGTCAGCCTGCTTGAGCAGGCCAATGTGTGGGGTGTCGGCTCCTGTAAAAGCTCCTTTTTCGTGACCGAAAAGCACACTTTCCACGAGTGTTTTGGGAAGGGCAGCGCAATCGACCACCACAAAATTCTTCTTGGAGCGCTGGCTGTTGGAATGAACTGCCCTTGCAAAAAGTTCTTTGCCGGTGCCGGTTTCACCCGTGATGAGGACGTTGGCGTCACTTTGGGCAGCCTGAGCCGCAAGCTTAAGACAGTCGGTTAACTGCGGGCTCTCTCCAATGATGTTCCCACGCATGAAAGCGCCTAGTGGCTTTGCAAGCTTCTTCTCCTCCCGATATCGAAGGGCTCTTGCCAGGTGTTGGATCATCGATTCTGCAGAAAAGGGCTTTTGGATGTAGTCCCAGGCGCCACTTCTTATTGCAAGCTCCGCGCCGTCAGGCTCGCCCTGCCCGGTTATGATGATGACCTCTGGCGAGGAGGGGGTTAACATGATACGGGGTAACACATCGAGCCCGTTTCCATCAGGCATGCGCACATCGAGAAACACCACATCAAACGCCCCTGTGGATGCCTTTTCAAAGCCATCCTTGAGCGTAATGGCATTAGTGCTTTCATATCCCCTCTCCCTTAGGACGTCGCACAGGGCATCGCAAATCATCTTGTCGTCATCTATGATCAGAATATTTGCCATTATCTTGTTATCCGTCCAGCGCCTTTCGAATGGTCTTTGCCATCTCCGCAGTGACAACGGGCTTCATGACGTACGCCGAAATGTCCATGGCCTCCTCTTCTGTGATCTGTTCACTGAAACCCGTGCAAAGTACTGTGGGAATATCGGGTCGAATCCGAGTGAGTTGTTGGGCCAATTCTTTGCCCGTCATATTCGGCATGATTTGGTCAGTGATGACCAAATCGAAGCTGTCTGGTTCAGCCCTGAAAGCCTCCAGGGCCTCGATGCTGCTCGTTCTTGCAACGACCTGATAACTAAGACGCTCTAACATCAACTTTAAGGAGTCAACCACTATTTTCTCGTCGTCCACCAACAGTATTCGCTCGTTGCCCTTGGGAAGTTGTGCGGCCGGCCCAACGCCAGGCGCTACCTCTTCTTCCTTGGCCCTTGGAAAATAGACATGGAAGGTAGTCCCCTTTTCAGGTTCACTATCAACAGTGATTGCTCCACTATAGTTTTTGAAAATACCATGGACCACAGCCAGCCCCATACCGGTCCCCTCACTGCGATCCTTAGGGCGAAAAAGGGATCAAACATACGTTCCACGACTTCTGGGTTGATACCGCGTCCTGAATCACTGACGGTAAGTCTCGCATATGAGCCGGATCTCAGATCCGGATGTGTGGCCGCAGCATCACCGTCAAGTTCCATGTCTACGAGGCTTACTTCCAGCACGCCTCCCTTCTTTCGCATGGCATGGGCGGCATTAGTGCAAAGATTCACGATCAAGCCAGCACCCTGTCGGAGTCCGCCTTAAGTTCTTTCCTAATCTCGATGGTTGTCGCCAACGAAGATCGGAGCAGTTCAAGGACTTCTTTGACAATGGGACTCAGTTGTAAGGGGACTCGCTGCGGTTCAGTCTGGCGGCTAAAGGTGAGAATTTGCTTTATGAGATTCTTGGCGCGATGGCCTGCCTTAAGCACCTCCTGCAAGTTGAGGCGGGTGCGATCTTCCTTTTCAAGGTTAAACATAGCTAGCTCTGTCTGAACCATGATAGGCGTAAGGATATTGTTGAAATCATGGGCGATGCCCCCGGCAAGGGTGCCGATGGCCTCCAGCTTCTGAGCTTGTCGGAGTTGGCTTTTAAGGCGCTTTTTGTCCGTTATGTCCTCTCCAGAAGGCATGGTTAAACCGGGTAATTTTGGCCTCCGTATCCCATACAATGATAGGAGCATTGGCGTAGTTGAACAGCTTTTCCAGATAGTCGCGCTTCTTCCCAAGGGTCTCCTCCGCCCGCTGGCGCCGAGTAGTTTCTGATTGTAATTTGTGGTTAAGCGATTCGAGTTGCTTTGCTGATTCCGCTTTCATTTCCAACTCCAGGGCATTCCAAAAGTTGTTATTCTACCGTGTGCCAGTGGTGTAATGTTTTGAGTTCGAAAATGCTGTGCCGCTTTATTGGCAGCATGAATCATGCCATAGTGTTATAGATACACTATTCTCCTTAATTCCCGACAGTTGAGGTTTTCTTGTCGTGGGATTTCGATTTTGACTTGTTGGTAAATAGGGTTCATATGCTTCTAATTTATCAAGATTTTGACGTTTGATAGCGGTAGGCTAACAGCGCGGGGCAGGTTTGGGATGGACCATGTCCGTGGGGTGAAAGAAGTTGGCTGGATTCAAAAACTCACAAGTTCTAGGGGAAGAACATCTTTTCCGAGTTTACCAGAGAGGAGTGCACAACCATGTCACCTGTCATCGCTCTGGATATCTCGCAAAAGATTTCTGAAAAAACGGCTTAACTTTCTGAATACTCATGCGCCAGGCTCTTTGTATGAAACATTTCCACCGGATCATGCGAAGGGGCTACGGGACAGGTTCTGGTTCGTGTACACTCCCAAACATGGAAGCTGGTTAAATATGGGTGAGATTGAATTGAACGTCCTTATCGGCCAGTGCCTGAATCGACGAATCAATGACATTAATGTGGTCAGAACAGAATCGTTGGCTTGGCAGGAACATAGAAACAACAAAGGCGCCAAAGTCAATTGGCAGTTCACAACTGAGAATGCACGGACAAAACTGATCCGTCTTTACCCGACACTAGATGGTTGACAAGACACTAGGTGTTTAAATTCGAAATCCGAATATCGAAAGCCGAAACAAATTTAAAGCTCTAATGTTCCAATGACAGAAACAAACACACCAAGTTGCAGTCTCGAAACCGAATGTCGCACGGTACAGTTTCAGTCATTTCAGCCGTCGTAGCCGCCACGGCTACTATGGCGAAGTCGGCTTGGATTTTGGTCATTTGATATTGTCCTTCGACTTCGCTCATGGCCGTGAGTCCCTCGACTTGGCTCGGGACCGTGAGCCTGTCGAACGGCCTGTCGAACGGCCAGTCGAACCATTTCGAATTTGCGGCTGACGCCTTGAAGACAGCACGGATTTCGAGATTCGAATTTTTATGTTCTATAGAGCGATGGCCCCCGCACCCCTATGGGGTGTTGCCTCAAAGCCACGTCCTCTGGGCGTGGAACTTTTACTTCTCCTCTACCGTTTTCTGCGAACAACTCGCCTTCTTACCACTTTTCTCTTTTTCTTGGGTCTTGAGGAAGCAGCGGGCGATTTGAGAGGTTCTTGATGTGTTGAAAGGCCCTGTTCCAAAGGCGCGTCCGATGTTTCGCCGTGAGGCTTCTGCTGGTACCAGCAGGTGGCCCTCGGGCATTTCAAGATTGTTTGTCCGGCCTTGTCAGTGGATTCAACCAAAAAAGGATTCCTGCACGAGGGACAGGTCAAATGGTACGGCTTTCCCCAGCTCACAAAAACGCAGTCTTTGTTGGAGCATGCATAGAAGGATTTTCCCTTTGCGGTCTCTTGCTTTTTAATCCTGCCGGTTGAACAGAGTGGACAACTCATGGCCAGGTGTTGTTGAAAGGCCGCAATCCGTTCTTCCAGGGATTCATCGCTTATCAGAGGCTCGGGGGCAATCCCCGTCTTTGCTTGGGACTCTTCGGTTTGCAATGCTATCTCAATCCGATCTCTTTCAGCGCCGGACGACTCTGGCTCCGGCTCTTGTGTGAATTCCTCTTGTTCAGGGTCCTCTAAAAGAGACGATGGCATTTCCTGTTCAGACGGCATCTCGTGAAGTGCTTCATCGGCAGGGAGCGCTGCCCCAGGCACATCATCTTGATCAGACACATCATCTTGATCGGAGTCGGGCTCCGGAGCAGTCTCTTGGGCTTCTTCCGGCAGTACTTCAGATGCGTCGCAGGAGTCTTCGGGTTTACCAGCAGGTGCTTTAGGCTCATCTTCGGCTGTTCCCGGCGCTTGAGACTGCTCTTCTTCGATTAGCCCGGCAGTGCTCTCTGCGGGCTGATCTCTCTTTGAGAAGAACTCTTTGATTTTAACCTGTTTTGTTTCTCCTGTTGACGTCAGTACCAGAGGCTGTCCGGCAGTCCGTGCGGGCCTGGCATGAGACCCTTTTTCTGCTCGTCGCTTGCGCAGCGTTTCTGACAGGGCAGACTTGAGCGCCTCTGTGGATTGACGAATCTCTTTTTGTTTTGTTGCTACTGCTTCTCCTTGTTCAGCAAACCCAGCCCCATGCATTCTTAGGGTTTGGTCAAATTGTGTGATGGCAGATTCAAGGTCCTTGCGGCCCGACAAGAACTCGTCAATGGTCTGAGCAAGGTAGGCAACGAGATTTAGCCCCGGCATTCCGGGAAAGGCCTGGTCGAGCAATCGGGCCGTGTCAATGGCAGGTTTTTTGGCCAATAGGCTGCCATCAGGGTCAATGCCAATATGTCCCTTTTCAATCATGCCTTGAATCTGAGTTTCAACCTCTTCGTCCGAATTCAGGCCCACGTCTTCCAAATCCTCAAGGAATGACTCGTATGTATAACGTTCCGGGGGATCGGTTGGAAAGGCTTGGATCTCACCTTCACGCTCTGCCAGGAGGACCAGACACGATATGGTGGCCAGGTTCAGAGGGAGCCCGCCGATACGGTGGCTGGTCCCAATGCCTTCTTCCATGTGCCGAGCTAACGTCTCATCAAACCGCGCTTTGACATCGTGTGGCGCAGGGTTGTGCCGTTGGATATCTTTTTCCATGGAGTGTGTCTTTTCTTTCATAGGGTGTCAGTGCAATAATGCCATGCCCGATTAGGTCCGGCAGTGCCCGCTTTCCCGTCCGGTTGAGAATAGGTGTTCGTCGAATTCATGCCTGCAAAGAACATACCCATGTTAACGACTTGCAAGTAAAAATGAATCGGCTTGAACGGCCGCGCCTGTGTCATTTCGAACCCCGCCCAAGACGGGGCGAGAAATCTCATCCTCAAAAAATGAACATCGAACATCGAACGTCCAATCGCTCGACCTTGAGGCTCTCGACAGGCATCGAATGTTGAATGGAAAAAAGAAATGGTTCGACGGGCTCACCATCCCGAGCTAGGTCGAGGGACAGAAGAACTAATTAAGATTTTCTTTACGAGTATCAAAACGGCCGTTCGACAGGCCGTTCGACAGGCTCACGGTCCCGAGCCAAGTCGAGGGACTCACGGCCCTGAGCGGA
>JAFGFW010000072.1 GCA_016930875.1 Deltaproteobacteria bacterium
GAAACAGAAATAGCCGTCGCACGACCTTGAGGCTCTCGACAGGTTGAATGTTCGTTATTGGATATTCGTTTTTCATTCGACGTTGGATGTTCGATGTTCGACGTTCATCTTTCAAAACAATTCCGTACGGCATAAATGCAACCTGTGAACGGTTACCGTCTTTCAAGCCTCCTGAGATGGTCGTCAAGCGGCTGCGGGCTGACGGTTCTATGTGAGATATGGACATTCACCCATTCCTGCAAAGATTTTCGCAAGCCTTTCTGGACGCCATTTTCCCGCCTAAATGTCTTATTTGCGGCGCTTTTGATGGATTGTTGCCTGATCACAAGGTTTCTTTCGATTCCCCGGCTCATGTTACTGCCTCGTACTTTTGTGAAGCCTGCAGAAAAGACCTTATTCCTATTGCTTCGCCTTTTTGCTCAAAGTGCGGCCTCCCCTTTATTTCACGGGAAGGAGAAGATCACACCTGTTCCGAATGCCTTGTGGAAGAAAAGTACTTCAGGAGGGCAAGGGCTTTCGGGGTCTATGACGGGAGCCTTATGCAGGCCATTCATCGATTCAAGTACGCAAAAAGGGCTTCCTTTTCCCGGCCTTTGAGCGCCCTTGTCAGGGAGGCCTTCTTTCGATTTTGGGATGTGAACTCCATAGACCTCATTGTTTCCGTGCCCTTGCACATGAAGCGTCTGCGAGAAAGGGGATTTAATCAATCCTTTCTTTTGGTCAGGAGATGGGCAAAGCAGGAAGGATTGCCCTTTGACGGCCTAACGTTGTCGCGCAGCCGGTGGACAGAGCCTCAGACTGCGTTAAGCCGCAAGGAGCGCCAGAAAAACATCAAGGGCGCTTTTGCTGTCAAAGATCCAGAAAAAATAGTCGGGCAGAAGATTCTCCTAGTGGACGACGTATACACAACAGGATCTACGGTCAACGAGTGTGCGCGGGTCTTGATGGAAGCCGGTGCGGAGTTTGTGGATGTCTTGACCCTGGCACGGGCTGTGTGAGCACGCTATGCTGTTTTCTGAACAAAGCCCGTGAATTCATAACGTCTTGGCAGGCTGCAAAACCTATGGTATCTAACTCAAGGTTTCATACCATAGGTTTCAATTAAATTAAAAGCACAAAAAGATTGAAAATTCTAGTGCTCTCGTTTATTCTTTCATTAAAAACACACTGGGAGAACACAATGGACACTGCTCGTATCAATGTCAGTCTTCCCAAAGAGATGCTCGCAGAGCTATCCAAGGAAGTAGAATCCCGAAAGAGGAGCCGCTTCGTCGCAGAGGCCATCAGGCGTTTGCTTGAGGAGAAAAGAAAAAAAAGGCTGGCTGCAGAGTACAAGGAGGCCGCTCAGGAGATTCGAAGAATCAACCAGGAAGTCGAAGGGGTTATATCCGATGGCCTCGATTAAGAGGGGGCAGGTCTTTTTGGTCAATTTTGATCCAACGCTGGGCGTGGAAGCAAGGAAAACTCGCCCTGCTCTGGTCGTGTCCAACAACCTAAACAATACTCATTCACCGATTGTTTCCATCTGTCCAATTACCTCAAATGTGACCCGCGTCTATTCCTTTGAGGTCGAGATTCCGCTGGGCAGAGGCGGCTTGCGTGCCCGCTCGAAGGTGATGGTAAATCAGACCAGGGCGGTCGACAGAATCCGGCTCATCAAGAGCCTCGGACATCTGCCAGAAGAGATCATGGCCGATGTGGACCGGGCACTGAAGCTTCACTATGATCTCAAGTAGTAAAGTCATTGCATTTCGGGTTAATGCTTACGTGTGATTTCATTATCCGGATGAGTGGGTGTTTCAGGGATCGTAGCGACAAAAATGGAAAAGGCCATCCATGAAGGTTGTCAAAGCAGGCATTATACAGTTTGACGTACGTCTGGGTGACGTTGACTGGAATCTGAGGAGGGCGAGACAACGTATCTCTTTCCTTGCCCGCAAGGGGGCTCAGCTTGTACTGCTTCCGGAGATGTGGTCCACGGGTTTTGCAAATGAGCGGCTTGAGGAATTGTCTGAGACGACACCGGCAGTTCTTGAATGGCTGGTCCGACTGTCAGAAGAACTACACCTTACGATAATTGGTTCCTTGCCTGAAAAAGGGGCAGATGGGATATACAATACCACCTATGTGGTGGACAGGGGCGGATCTGTTGCAGGGAGCTATCGCAAGGTTCACCTTTTCTCGCCAACCAAGGAGGATCGGTATTTTAGACCTGGCAACAAAGCGGTTGTCGCAAAGACATCCCTTGGTCCCATAGGCCTAATGATCTGCTATGACCTGAGATTCCCGGAGCTGTGCCGGTCTCTTGCACTGCAAGGGGCGAAAATAGTGGCTGTTATGGCCCAATGGCCTGCTGTGCGGGTTGACCACTGGAAAGCCCTTCTCAAGGCCAGGGCCATCGAAAATCAACTTTTTGTCCTAGCCGCAAACCGGTGTGGCGGGGATGGCGACCTGATTTATGGAGGTCATTCCCAGATCATATCCCCTGGGGGAGATGTTCTGGCAAGGGCCGGAAAAGATCCAGTCTCCCTTTCAGCCTCCATTGATCTGCGTTTGGTAGAAAGAGCGAGAAAACAGATTCCGTGTTTGCAGGAACGGATGCCTGAAGCCTATGGGTGAGAAGATCATCAAAAGACAAGAGCTTGCAGAGAACGTGCAGGCCTTGAAAAGGGCGGGCAAGACAATTGTCTTTACCAATGGCTGTTTTGATCTGCTTCATATAGGTCATGTTCGGTATTTGAAGTCTGCCAAGGGAGAAGGGGATGTTCTTTTGGTGGGGCTCAATTCTGATCGCTCAGTTCGCCAGATCAAAGGGCCAGCACGGCCCATAGTTTCTGAGAATGAGCGTGCCGAGGTTCTGGCCTCTTTGGCTTGTGTTGATTTTGTTACCTTTTTTGACGAGCCAGACCCCTTGGCGACAATCAGGGTCCTGATGCCGGACGTCCTGGTAAAAGGTGCGGACTGGGAAAAGGATGCCATTGTGGGAAAAGATGTCGTGGAAGCAAACGGCGGGCGAGTGGTTCGCATTCCGGTGACAGAAGGGGCCTCCACCAGCAGAATCATCGAAAAGATTTTGGCCCTGAGGTTTGAAAGACGTTAGAGGTCCTCAACCCTCCGACATCAGCATGGGAAGCTGGTGAGAGAATTCTGTATTCGGCTCATGAAGCAACTACTTCAGGAAAAAGTAAGAGTCTTGCACAATCAGGAGGTGGGGCCAGCCTATTTCAGGATGGGCTTGGCCTTTGCTGAGTTGGCCAGGATCACCCGGCCAGGGCAGTTCGTTATGGTGAGGGTTCACGACAGGCCTATCCCACTCCTGCGTCGGCCCTTTTCTGTGCACAGACGCCTTTTTGAAGGCAATGAGATTTTTGGATTTGAACTGTTGTATAAGGTCGTAGGAAAAGGTACTCAGGCCATGTCTGAGCTCAAGCCCGGGGATATTATAGACGTCCTGGGTCCTCTGGGAAAGGGCTTTTCTTATCCCGAGGGCGTGCGCGACGTTTTCCTTGTGGCGGGCGGTGTTGGCGTGGCTTCGCTTTACTATCTTGCGCTTTACCTTGCTGAGCTCAATTCAGTCAAGTCCACGGTTTTTCTTGGAGGGCGTTCTGCTGCTGATGTCTTATGCCAAGAAGAATTCCAGTCCGTGGGCGCTACGGTTCGCATCACAACGGAAGACTGTAGTCTGGGTGAAAGGGGCCTTGTCACATCGCTGGTTCAAAAGGCCCTGGAATTTGATGAAAAACCGGATATGATCTATGCCTGTGGGCCCCAGGCCATGCTTAAGGCAGTCAGTGAAATAGCAGTCGCCCATGAAGCGCCATGTCAGATCTCCTTGGAGTCGGCCATGGCCTGTGGTTTTGGGGTGTGTCTGGGATGCGCTGTGGAAAAGGCTGGGAACCGTGGAGCCTACCTTCATGTCTGCACAGACGGACCGGTTTTTGATTCCCGTGATGTCTTAATTGACGATTGATTAGGTCTTCATGAAGATGGAACAATAGAATGTTGGTGTACTGGAGTACTGGGTATTGGAATCGGTATTCAGCATGTTAAATCAAAAATAATCCACCGGCTCTGCCGGTGAGAATTGAAAAGGCTCTGCCGTTTAAGGCGTTAACATTATAGACAGGATTTACTGGATGGACAGGATTTTGTTGCCTTTCCTGAAGAAAGGCAACAAGTATCATCCCTCTTCGAGGGAAAAAATGGGCCTCATTGACGGGAAATTATTTACTGCGGAA
>JAFGFW010000073.1 GCA_016930875.1 Deltaproteobacteria bacterium
AATCCTCCCGCAGCTGATTGAAACAAAGGATTTTATCAAATTTAAAGTTATTACGCTCAACGGCAAAGCAGTAAAAAACAAGGGTATGGCTCTTTTCCCGCGCAAAATTGACGGCAGCTACGTTATGCTCTCGCGCCAGGACGGTGAAAATAGTCATATCATGTTCTCAGACAATATCCATTTCTGGCAGGAGTCCAAAATCATCCAGGAGCCAACATGGCCCTGGGAGTTCATTCAGATCGGCAACTGCGGTTCCCCCCTGGAAACCGATAAAGGCTGGATCGTGCTCACCCACGGTGTCGGGCCCATGCGGCAGTATTGCATCGGCGCCATACTGCTCGATCTTGAAGACCCGGCAAAAATCATCGCCCGCCTTCAAGAGCCGTTACTTGCACCGCGTGAGGAAGAGCGCGAGGGGTATGTCCCCAATGTTGTCTATACCTGCGGCGCGATTTTCCACAATAGCGACCTGGTCATTCCCTACGGCATGTCTGATATTACATGCGGCATAGCAACTGTTAATGTAAGCGAACTAATTGACTGCATGCACACGGTAGCTTGAACACTGGGACGACTTTGCACAAAGGTCAGACAGTCAAGATTGTACTACAAATGCTTCATGCTTTTCTTTCAACCAGTTTTTGGAAAGGAACGCTTTTTTGTTGAACGATGCCTCGAAGAAGTCTTCCTAGGATATCGGCACCCGTAATGACCCGTTTTTGTTCACCCCATACCAAAATGATATCTTCATCAATGACATCATCGTCCGGTCCCTCCGCATGGACTTTCAAACGGGGTATGGTTTCTCCTAAACGTGCCGTGGTATCTCTGACAATGATAGGACGGTGACAGTGAAGATAGGGAAAAGGTCGAAGCTCAAACAACGCAGACCTTAGAAAGCCGTCTGAATCCAGAACCGTTCTTGGTTCCCCGGAACGGTCCGTAATAATGACCCATTTCTTCCCAGCCATATGGATTGCCTTCAGAAAATCATTCTCCGTCGAAGGTCCAATGGTCGGGAAAACCGGCATATCGTTTTCGAATGGAAGACTGATAATCGTTTTCGGATCTATAGGTTCTCCTTCACGAGCAACCGTTATGTCGTCTATTGCTAGGAAATTCAAGGCGCCTTTTCCTTCGACCTTTTCAATATCGGTTTCTGCGGCTTTTATGTGCATATCTATAATTTCTTGAAAGTCCCTTTCCCGAAAGTATTGCACCGCTTCGGTCCCGAGCCACTTGTCGAGGATCAGGGCCGTTGATTTTGCTACGGGGAAAAGCAGTATTTGGTAGAAACGAAGAGCGGGCGACAATAAAGAAGCCATTTTTATGGCGTGTCGAGAAAAATACGCCTGGGGTATTATTTCACCAAAGAATGTGATGATCACCGTGGAAAACAAAAACGCCATGACACCGGCAAGAACGGAATTGGATAGCAGTGTCAAAAGAACGTTAATGCCTACATTTCCCCACAGGATTGTGGTCAACAGAAAATTCGAGTCCTTTCTTAATGCAAGGACCTTCATGGCTTTTTGATTGCCTTTTGACGCTTCCATTTCCAGCCGCAGCTTGCTGATGCTAAAAAAAGCCAGATTGAGACCGGAAAACATGGCCGATTGGGTGATGCAAAAACCTATCCCTAACCATATTAGGAGTTTCATTGAATAAATCCTCCAGGCAAAGGTTTTGCGCCATCTTCAAAGAAATTCTGTTGTGTTTCATACAGTTCATAACTTGATATTACAATGCATTTCTAGTAAAAGTCTTCATGCAGTCATATCGTTTGAAAAGGCGCCGGCCATTGTGTTTAAATGGCGAGGCATTTGGAAGATTGATTTGCCCCTGGTAACAATAAATTGGATTCTTGATTGCAAGGCGAGGGCTTTAGGCTATGAAAAAGGAACTTTGGACAGTCACCCAGATCGTCGAGTTTTTTGAAATAGACGAGGCCTTTCTTTGTCAACTGGAAGAGGAGGAAATTGTCTGTCCGACCTGCGGTGACGATCCCTCTTCAAAGGTGTTTCCCTCGAGCGAACTGGAAAAAGTCCGGCTAGCAAAGATCCTTGTTGCCGAGATGGGGGTTAATTTGGCAGGCGTCGACGTTATCCTGCGAATGAGACGGAATATGATTGCCATGAGAAAACAATTCGACGGCATTTTGGAAACCCTGGCCAAAGACTTACGAGAATCTCTGAGGCAGACGTGATGTGTTTCTTGCTGGATTGTTACAATCGGATATCACCCCTCAGATTCCCTTCGTAGAACCGATTCATGTTTTCCGCCGCTTCAAGTATTGTCGGGTCGTCTGTTTTGGGAACCTTGACGACCAGCTTCAGCATGAGGTCGCCACGCTGTTTGGTCTTGGGATCTGATGCGCCTTTTCCTTTCAGCCTCATAGTCTGACCGCTCTGGCTTTTGGGTGGGACCCTGACGTTGGTTTGTCCATCTATCGTCGGAACGGTGATGGTGGCGCCCGCCATGGCTTCAGCAACGGTTACCGGCACTTCCATGTAGAGGTTGTTCCCCTTCCGTTTCAGATAAGGATGGGCTTTTACATGCATGACCAGATAGAGGTCACCTGCCGGCGCACCTCCAAAACCAGGCTCTCCCTTTCCGGCTACCCGGATTTTTGAACCTTCTTTGACGCCTTGTGGGATGACAACTTTGATCTTCTCTGTGCCAGGGACTTGCCCGGTCCCTCCACATTGACTGCAGACTTTTCCCGTTTTTCCACGGCCCCGGCACTGCGGACAGGCCTTGGTAAAATGCAGAGGACCTTCTGCCACGTCCATACGCCCGGTTCCGTTGCAGGACGGGCAGGTTGCGGCCGCAACCTTTGGATCTGACCCCGAACCCTGGCATCCAGCGCACACCTTCAGTTTTTGCATGGATATGTGGGTTTCAAATCCTTTCAGAGCTGAGACCAAATCGGCGTTCATATCGTATTCAATATCTCTGCCTGCAGAAACGGTCGTGGAAGTAAAGGGTTCGGCTCTTTGCCCAGCGCCGAAAAGATCCCCGAAGATGTCCTCGTAGCTGTGGTACTGCCCGAAATCCTGCCAGGCTCGGCCACCTCCCGCTCGCTCAGCAGAGCTCCATTTTCTGTATTGTCGGGCCCCTTTGGCATCAAATCCTGCGCGAAGGCCTTCTTCGCCAAACTCGTCATAGAGCTTTCTTTTTTCTTTGTCTCCCAGGCAATCGTAGGCCTGCGCAACAGCCTTGAACCTTTCCTCCGCCTCTTTATTGCCCGGGTTGATGTCCGGATGCCATTTCCTGGCGAGTTTTCGATAGGCCTTTTTTATTTGCTCTTCAGAGGCGTTTTTAGGTACGCCTAAAACGTCGTAATAGTCTTTAGACACGAAAGATTCCTCTCTGGCTTTTTGTTGCGCTTAACTGCACTCCTTGGTTCTCGTTCTGTTTTTTCGGACCGTATCGACTGGTTATTTCATATACCAAACCCGGTATGACCGTTCAACGGGTTTCCGTTCCGGAAACCATAAGAACCCGCGATTCTGGTTTTTTGTTCGCCATAGGCACTAAATGCTTTACAAACAATCTGTTATGGGGTTAACAAAATAGGCGCCCAACAGACATAAAAGCAGGGTTAATCAATGTCAAAAGAAAAACCCGGAGAATCGATGGCGCTATTGACCATGTCTGCCCCCATAGGCTAAAAAGGTATTGGTTTGGGGAGAACCGTCAGGCTCCATATGAGATCCAGGCAAAGATCCTAGGCCCCCTTCTTAAAAGCAAGACAAGAGGTTGAAGCATTCAACGCCAATCGCGGATACAACACCTGCGGCATCAGATGTCTCAGGTAAACCCTAATGTTGCATAAACAACATGGCAACAGAAGAAAAAAAAGCAAGAATAACATTTGGTTGAGCATTCATGATGCATTGTTCAGAAATCCACCGACAGTGACATCCATGAAAAGCGAAAAACCTGCCATGTTGTTTACCCTTCGGGAAACAGGGCCACATTGTGGGACGAATGACTTCAGTCGTGGACAGTAGGGAATGCAAATGTTAGGAAAAAAAAGATTCGAATTCCGGGGCGACAGGAATCTTTTGCGCAATTGCTAGTACCGACCTGGACACCAGAGGAACACGCTTTCTTGCTGGAAAAGGGGGAAAAATGGGATACGACACGGGCCTCAGAGGGTATACCTCCAAAAGGATTGAGGAGATAGAACGTGCCGACATTCTGGTGGGGATTCCCTGTTACAATAACCAGGGGACGACCGACCATGTGATTCAGATGGTCACCCACGGGCTTTTTAACCATTACAAGGACCTTCGATCGGTCATCATGATTGCCGATGGCGGTTCCACCGATGACACTAGGGAGGTGGCCAAGGAATTTCAGATCAAGCCGTGGCAGGAAAAGATCGTGTCTATATACCGAGGGCCCGGCGGCAAAGGTTCGGCTTTTCGGTCCATCTTTGAGGCAGCCAGACGCCTTAAGGTGAAAGCTTGCATGGTCGTAGACTCTGACCTACGTTCCATAACAAGTGATTGGGTCAAGTATCTCCTCGAACCCATTTTGAAAAAGGATTACCAATACGTTTCTCCGCTTTACTCCCGATACAAATACGACGGAACCATTACCAACAATATCGTGTACAACCTGACCCGAGCATTGTATGGGTTGAGAATACGACAGCCCATTGGTGGGGACTTCGCCTTTGTGGGTGACCTGGCCAAGTACTACATCGAACAGGATGTATGGGAAACAGATGTAGCGCGTTACGGGATCGATATTTGGATGACCACCAACGCCATCACCAATAACTTCAACATCTGCCAGTCTAATCTGGGGGTGAAGATACACGATGCCAAAGATCCAGCCGAATCCCTTGGGCCCATGTTTCGGCAAGTGATTCACACGCTGTTCGTACTTATGGAGCAAAACGAAACTGCCTGGAAGGCCGTGAAAGGGAGCCGGACAGTTCCTTTGTTCGGACTCGAAAAACTCATGGAGCCCGATCCCATCCAAGTGAATCTCGAACGGCTGGTGCAGGAATACAAAACAGGATTTCGCCATTTCAAAGGGCTTTACAAGGATATTTTCTACCCTGATTGTTTCGAGGCATTGAAAAAATGCGCCAAAAAGGCCAAAACCAAATTCGTCATGCCGGTGAAAACATGGGCCATGGTTCTCTATGAAACGGCCGCCACATTCCATCGCTGGAGCGACAACCGGACACAACTGGTCTCTCTGGTTACACCGCTTTATCTCGGTCGGGTGGCATCCTTTATCAATCAGACCAAGAAAATGACCTCCATTGAAGCAGAAGAAGTCGTGGAGCAACAGGCCCAGGTTTTTGAAGACGAAAAAGACTATCTGGTTCAACTCTGGGATACCAAGGAGCAGAAAGGGTAGGAGCAAGATGAAAGAGCCGAGGAGACTTCTGTTTCCCAACCTTCCAGAACGGCTTAGGGCGCTTGAAGACCTTGCCGAAAACCTGTGGTGGAGCTGGCACCCGGCCGCAAGGATGCTTTTCAAGAGACTGGATCGGCAAGCTTGGAAGGAAACGGGGCATAATCCGGATAAGATGTTGAGAGTGCTTCCTCCTGAGGTTCTGGAATCGGCTGCCAATGATCCGGACTACTTGAAAAGCTATGATTCCGTGATTTCCAGATTTCAAAAAGACATTGCGTCAAAAGAGTGTTGTTACTTGGAAAAAACCCGAGATCCCAATCTGCGGCCCATAGCCTATTTTTCCGCTGAATATGGTCTCCACCATTCACTGCCTTTCTATGCCGGCGGGTTGGGTTTCTTGGCCGGTGATTTCCTCAAGGAATGCAGTGACTTGAGCGTTCCCTTGGTGGCCATGGGCTTCATGTACCCGGAGGGGTATTTTCGACAATATATCCGCGAGGATGGCTGGCAGGAGCAGGCCCATCAGGTGCTGGACCGAGACGCCGCATCCATTTCCAGGGTCCTGGATGAAAAGGGCCGGCAAGTTGTGGTAAAGGTGCCGTTGATTGACCCGCCGATTCACGTGGCAGTTTGGAAAACCGAGGTTGGGTGCATATGTCTTTATCTCATGGACACGGATATCGAGATCAACGATCCATGGAACCGGGGCATCTCCGCCCAGCTATATTCTGGCGACGTTGAACAGCGCCTTCGCCAGGAAATCGTACTGGGTATTGGCGGCTCCCAGGTCCTTGAGAAACTGGGCCTCCGGTACTCTGCCTTACACCTGAACGAAGGCCATCCCGCCTTTGCCCTTCTGGAGGACATCAGGGATCTGGTTCAGGCAGGCAGACCCTTTGAGGAAGCCAGTGGAATCATCCGGGCCAGGACCGTTTTTACCACCCATACGCCCGTTCCGGCCGGCCATGATGTGTTCCCGTTTCATCTGATGGAGAAATACTTCCATTCATACTGGCCTTCTCTGGGTCTGGGCCATGACCGTTTCCTTGAACTGGGAATTCATCCCGGCGAGAGAGATGCCGGTTTCAACATGACGGTTCTGGCGCTTCGAATGTCAGGGCATCGCAATGCCGTGAGCCGGAAACACGGCGAAGTCACCCGACGGATGTGGCAATGTTTGTGGCCTAGCGAACCGGAGGACAAGGTCCCCATTGACTACGTCACCAACGGTGTTCACGTGCCCACATGGATTGAGCCCAAGTTGGAACTCCTTTTCAACGAATACCTGGGGCCGGACTGGCTGGACGACCATGATAATCCATCGGTGTGGGAGGCTATAGACAAAATTCCGGACGAGAAACTGTGGAAGACCCACTACTGGTTAAAGATCAAGTTGATCGATGCTATTCGAGAGAGGTCCCGCCGTCGATGGTCCGCGGATCATGTGAGCCCTTCCTGGGTCCTGGCTGGCGGAAGCTTCCTGGACCCGTCTGTGTTGACCATCGGATTTGCCCGGCGTTTTGCCACATACAAGCGGGGGGATCTCATCTTTTTCGACATGGGGCGGTTGAAAAGGCTCCTGAACGACCGATGGAGACCCGTTCAGATCATTTTTGCCGGCAAGGCCCACCCGGCCGATGATCCAGGCAAAAGAATCCTGCAAAGAATATTCAACATGACCCGCGATCCTTCATTGGGCGGGCGGATTGCCTTTGTGGAAGACTACGGGGAGCAGTTTGCCCAATATTTGGTTCACGGGGTGGACGTATGGCTGAACAACCCCCTTCCTCCTATGGAGGCCAGTGGCACGAGCGGCATGAAATCAGCGCTCAATGGAGTGCCAAACCTGAGCATATTGGATGGTTGGTGGATAGAAGGATTTGACGGCACAAACGGATGGGCTTTTGGCCATGAAGAGGTAGATGGCCGTGGCGATCAGGCAGACGCCGAAGCGATTTACAGAATCCTGGAAGAAGAAGTCGTTCCACGATACTACATGGCCTCAACAGACGGCGTTCCCAATGATTGGGTCGGCCTCATGAAGGCGTCCATCAAGAGCAATGCGTGGCGTTTTTCTGCCCGAAGGATGGCTCGTGAATATATCGACAAATTCTATTCGAAAGTCTTGGATGGATCTGAGGGCGGTAGTCCTTCTTAGTGCAGAAACAACTTTGGGAGATCCGGCCTGTCGGCAGGATTGGCAAACCAACTTCATAAGGCTCACGGACAATCTGTGGGAGGCATTTCAGCCCATGCATGTGTTTGTCGCCGGCGATGTCGCGATGACCGGGACAGCGGCAGAACATGAAAGGTTCCAGACCATCTGCGGGCGTTATCCCTGGAAATGGCACGTTGCCATGGGGGATCATGACCGGCCTTTGAGCGTTTTCCAGAAGTATTGGGGGCCGCCACACGGGGTGACCGAATTCCGAGGATGGCGGTTCATTGGGGTCGATACGTCAGAGAAACGCTTCACAGAAGAAGAAGCCCGGTGGCTCCACCGGCAAATCGATCATGATGCGATCATCTACATGCACATGCCCCCGAGGATGGAAAGCTGGGCATTCCACTCTTTGAGCGCTGAGTGCACCGCTCGATTTCTGGGCGTGTTGGATGATTTTCCCGAACGGATTCGAGCGTGTTTTTTTGGCCACATTCACTCCTATGACCGCAAGGAATACCGAGGTATCCCACTTGTCGTTACCGGAGGAGGTGGCGCAGAATCCAGATATCTCGGTTCAAAAGGATATGAGGGCACGAGGCCTTTCCAGGCCATGATTTTTGATACGGCAAACGGGAAGATTTCCTTGTTCGATGAAGGATAGGCGAGAGTCAACCCGCTCCACCAAGATGGGTGTATCGGATAACGCCAATGGAGCGGCTTTCCTGGCGAATTGACCATGTAGTAGACACATGACGAAATGCATTTTGGGGGTGATGGAGATGAAGAGATCGCAGGTTTTTTTTGTGTTTTTTGGAGTTGTACTTTCAGTCGCTTTGAACGTATCAACCACCGCAGGCGAAGACCCGAAAACGCTAACGTTGCTTCGCGGTCTGGATGCTGTTTATGTGCAGGTCAAGGATTTCGGTCCCGAACTGGCAAAGGAACTCCGGAAAGGAGGCTTGGTTCAAGATCAGGTGCAGATGAGTGTGGAAAGAAGGCTTGAAAAGGCCGGGATACGGCTTCAGTCGGAGGAGGTCTTCGGAAAATCTTCCAACAAGACAGTCCTTCTGGTGAAAGTCGATTTTCTCATGCCCGACGCCATGAAGAAGATCGGATACACTGTGGAAGGAGAACAGATCTCCAAGGGCGGGGATTCGCACAAATATGTGTACAGGGTCGATGTGGCTCTCCGGCAGCGGGTTTCTCTCCTCAGAGACCCCGCCGTGCAGGGAATGGCCACCACATGGTCAGCCGGCTCCGTTGGCTTTCGTCGCTTAATGCGGATTCATGCAGACGTGATGGGCCTGGTGGATTCCTTCATCGATGCCTATACAGCGGCCAATCCAAAATGACCCCGTGTCTTTTGGCTTTTTTGGTATCACTCCCGGACAGGATCGTCCCGTAGATCTAAATCAAAAATAATCCACCGGCTCTGCCGGTGAGAATTGAAAAGGCTCTGCCGTTTAAGGCGTTAACATCATAGACAGGATTTACTGGATGGACAGGATTTTTTTGCCTTTCCTGAAGAAAGGCAACAAGTATCATCCCTCTTCGAGGGAAAAAATGGGCCTCATTGACGGGAAATTATTTACTGCGGAA
>JAFGFW010000074.1 GCA_016930875.1 Deltaproteobacteria bacterium
ACCGTTCACGGGTTCACGGTTCAGAGGTCTAGGGGTTCAGAGGTCTAGGGGTTCACGGTTCGGGGTTAGTAAAGGTTAACAAAAGAAAAGCAACCCTGAACGGTGAACTTTGAACCTGTGAACGCTTACATGTCCGGTTTTCAGACATCCCCTCTTGTGCTTGTGTTTCGCTATCAATTCAATAAGTTTTCCATATCATTCAAAAGATAGCGCCTGATTTTCAGACGTTATTTCCCTTTTTGTTTCAATAAATCCCGTCGCTTCCGTATTCGCAATTAGGATAATATGTTTTAATAATTACATATTCTGGTTTTTTGTTTATTGTGGCACCGTCCTTGCTGAAGGAAGAACCATATAGATATCCTTCTATGCGCCTGATTCAGACCCTGCATGTTTTTGGAAAAGTTGAGCCAAATTTAAAAAGGGGAGGACATGAAAAAGCTCTTAGTGGTTTTGTGTGCGGTGACATTGGTGTTTGGAGTAGGCGGAATTGCAAGTGCTCTGCCGATTTATTTTGACATTGCTGGGCCACCCGAGTTATCTGAGGACTTTGGTTCTTCCGTAGGACTTGATGTGAAGACCCGGGGATGGACCGAGATATCAGCTAGTCTCGCAGGTGGCTTAGGCTGCGAAGTCTTCGCTCTACCTGATGGAAAAAGTTATACCTTCAATTTCTTTGAAGTCACAGTCTCCGGATCAGGACGTGGCAGAGCTGACGTTACAGCCACGTTGGCATTTGATGATCCTCAGAGAGCCGAAGTTTCTGGTAGCGGAAGTGGCGGTTGGGCGACTTGGTTTGGTGTAATATCAGGTGGCTATTTGACTTGGGACGAGAGCCTGCCTCAGAGGATTACGCTATGGGACGGCAATTATTTTGACGTTGATTTTGAGGATCTATACTTGGCTGGCTTAGGTAATTCAACAATTGTTCATGCTACTGTTACTGCACATGCGGCCCCCGTCCCAGAGCCCAGCACCATGCTGCTGCTTGGTTTTGGGCTGATTGGTCTTGCCGGATTCGGGAGGAAGAGGCTTTTTAAAAAATAGAATCGTTTCAAGATCTTTTGCGGCATTATCGAGCTTGGCTGCCGAAAAACCTGCCAACCGCTATTTTTTCCCAATACTCCCCGGCCTTCGGAGCCGCTTCGGCGGAGTAGGCCAGTACTCCATCACGCCAATACTTCTCAACGGAAGAACCCGAGGCAGAGCCATCTCACTCTTTCAGCCGTCCGCCTGCGGGCCGTAGCCTTCGGCGGAGAGCTCGTAGCCGCCGACTTCGCCATAGTAGCCTTGGCTACGACGGCTGAAAAGGCTACTTTGGCGAAGTCGGCGACATGGCCTAAAGGACAGGTCTTCCATGTGAAATAAATACCCGGACCTTTTGAGAAGTTACTAGGCAACATACTATATGTTGATTCTTTTTTTATGATGCCACAATATATTGTTGACATTTTTAATTGTTGTATAAAAAATAAATGTTGGGTGAAGAAGCTGGGCAGGGTTATTTTGTGAATAGTCAGCTTGATCAGTTGCACGAGAGACCACGTTTATTTGCCTTCGTTGGAATACCGTGCAGCGCACCGTCACCCAAGCTATGACGCGTCGGCGACTTGCTGCAGGGATGAAAGGCAAGGCGAACTACGGCACCATTGCCCTTAAATACCCCGTCCCGCCTCGGCGGGACTGCGGAGAGCTTCATTCCGGGGAGGGGGTCCGGATAATGAATGAATATGCTATTGCCCACGGTCTGCTAGAAGACCTGCAACACGAAAGCAGAAAGCACGGGGTGTCTCACATAAGCCGGGTGCATGTCAGAATAGGAAGCCTTTGCGGCATCGTCCCTGAAGCTCTGACCTTTGCCTTTGAAGCGGCCTCAGAGGGCACGGTGGCGGAAGGAGCCGAACTGAACATAGGGGTTGTGCCTGCCAAAGGACGATGTCATCAGTGTGGCATAGAGTTCGATGTAGCCATGGATACCTCGATGTTAGTCTGTCCTCAGTGCGGCGGGATTGTGGGTGAGGTCATCTCTGGGAGAGAGCTCGAAATCGCCTTGGTTAGAGGCAAGGTCGAAAGCACGTCCTGACACAACACTTCTGCTTTGCACTCCGCTCATGTATTATCTTTTCTGTTCTTCAGCTTACTCTGAGTTAATGCTCTTAACGCTTTTAATTTGCCCAACGATATGATAACAAAAGTGTTACGCTGCAGGCGGCACCTCGAATGAGTGTTTTGAGATGGAAGTCTATTCCGGAGGAATCGATATGGAATCAAGACCGCCAGACAAGGGAGGGAGGCGTTCGGGAGTTGACCGGAGGCAATTTTCATACAGTAGTTATATTCCTGAGAGGCGAGCGAAAGAGGACCGGAGAAGCAGCCTAGACCGGAGAAGTGGAGTGGATCGGAGAAGGACATTTCGTCTTTGACTGGCTGAAAGAATGGTCGGGAATTGGTCAGCGGAGGCTTCAAGAATATGAGAAGGGTTGTTATCACAGGTATTGGACTTGTAACGCCATTGGGATGTGGAAGAGAGAGGTTTTGGAGTTCCCTTGAACAAGGAGTTTCAGGTGTAGACAGAATTACCAAATTTGACGCTTCGAAGCATGATTGTAAAATTGCGGCAGAGGTCAAGGATTTTGACCCGCTTGAGTATGGTATGAATAAGAAAGAAGTTAGAAGGCTCGATTTTTTTAGCCAATATGCCCTAGCCTCTGCTCATCAGGCAATTGAAGACGCGAAATTGCCACTCAAGGACAAGAATCCTAACATCGGAGCTATCGTTGGCTCAGGGGTTGGTGGAATATCAACCATAGAGGACGAAAAGGAACGATTCTATCTTAGAGAAAAGAAAGGAAAGAACGGAGCTTCTTTTGTCAGTCCGTTTTTTGTCCCTATGATTATGCCGAATGCAGCCGCTGGAAATATCAGTATGAAATACAAGCTGAACAATGCAAGCATGAGCACAGCAAGTGCCTGCGCAACGGGTCTTCATTCGATCATATATGCTGCAAAAGATATCATGTTGGGTGATTGCGATGTTATGATTGCGGGTGGTACGGAAGGGGGTATCACTCCTTTGGGTGTTGGTTGCTTTGCAAACATGAATGCCATTTGCAAGGATTACAATGATGAGCCGCAAAAGGCGAGCAGACCTTTTGACCGTGAACGTAAAGGCTTTGTTATGGGTGAGGGCGCCGGCATAGTGCTCCTTGAGAGCCTTGAATATGCACTGAAACGGGGCGCTCGTATCTATGCTGAGATTGCCGGATACGGACTGACTTCTGACGCGCACCATATTACCGCCCCTGATCCGGATTCGTACGAGATTGCCAGGGCAATTAAGCTCGCCCTTGATAGGGCCGGGATCAGCCATGAAGAAGTCGATTATATTAATGCCCACGGCACGTCAACGCCTGATAATGATTTGTCAGAGACAAACGGCATTAAGAAAGTATTTGGAGATAGTGCCTATAAGGTCAAGATTAGCTCAACCAAGTCGATGATGGGTCATATCATAGGGGGCGCTGGAGCAATTGAGACTCTGGTTTGTCTCTTTGCTATGGAGAGAAGTATTGTTCCTCCAACAATAAACTACGAAAATCCTGATCCTCAATGTGATCTGTATTATGTCCCGAATAAAGCTGAACACTGTGAAGTCAATATTGCCATGAATAATTCATTTGGGTTCGGGGGTCATAATGCAGTGCTCCTGCTAAAGAGGTATGAAAATGGTCAGGGTTAGAAACATCGTAACCATTGACGGGTTCAGGGTTTACCAACAATCCAAGCCATTGATTCGTGGTTTCATCCCGCCGTACGTCTGGCGGGCAAGCCCGCCGTAGGCGGGTCAACGAAAAAAAGCTAACCCTGAACCTGTGAACGCCTACGAAACATCAAACCAACGAGCCCTTTCACCCTGCTCCGTTTTCCCTTTGTCTGCCATGAAGCCACGTGTTGTGGGTAGCTAATGTCCCTCAATAGTGGCATTTGTTTTCCCAAAAGATAACTTAATTTACCCAATTCTCTACACCTTTCTTACTGGCCTGTTTTGGCTAACTCTTTAGAAAGTAAAGGAAACAAGTCCAATCGGCCAACTTGGCACGATGTTTTCATAAGGGTATGTATCAAGGTCTGATTTGGCCGAACCGCAACGCAAGGGGCGGCGACCCACATAAGGGCGTGGTATGTTACATTGCGGACATGCGTTTTTGATTGTATGCCCCACAACATTGCACAACCGAGGTAGGGATATAAGGATTAGGGGCACTCGGGGGTATCTATATGGAATCAAGACCGCCAGACAACGGAGGCAGACGTTCCGGAGTTGATCGAAGGCAATTCTCCTACAGCAGCTATATTCCTGAAAGGCGAGTCGAATTAGATAGGAGAAGCGTCACGGACCGGAGGGGCGGTGTTGACAGGAGAGAGGGTGTCGAAAGGAGAAAAATATTTCATCTTCTCTGACCTCTCAAAAAAGTCGGATTGTTGGGTGCCATTTTGTGCAAGAAGGTAATTTTTTTCCTAAAAAGCAGGAATGAGGGAGAGGCCAATGAGGTCTTGTTTTGGAATAGCATTATTTTTGTGTTGCATTTTATTGCCAACATCGGCTCATTTGAGCGATTTTCAGCCAATAGTCGAGTACAGTTTGCCAGCAGACATCATGCTGGTTAAGTTCGCAGATGAGACTTGGGTCTATCGGTTATATGAAGACGGCACAGTGAGAAAAATGGTAAACAAGAAGAGATACGTTGCAGCATGCAATGAGGAGGAACCGAAGAATCGCAAGAGCAATGAACAGTTGACGGGTTGATTTTGTTATTTCCCCTGCCTTTCATCCCACCGGTAGTCACGCAAGGTTTTGGCAGAACCTTTGGCTTGACATCGTCCTTTCCCAATTATACGTTAGCAAGCAGCTTTACAACATTTTCAGATTATTACGGATAAATACCAGTCTTGGGGGATTCATTCCATGGTTACGTTTCGTCTAACAAGAGACTATCGAGTTTGGATTGTTATGGGCCTTTTGTTGGCCGGCTGCAACCAGTCCCAGTCTGTCCCGCCCTTTGACCTTGACCTCGAGGGATTAGAGCAGGTCAGATTGGTCACGGGCGATGAAGCCATCAATGCCATAAACAGACTCCATGGGATGCCTATCGATGTGGTGAGGGGCTTCATTGCCTATTATGAAGGTCTTCACCTTCACGACAAAGCGACCATATGGTTGTCCGAGACCACCTCTGAAGACCTTGCCCAAAGGCAGATTGAGGTAATGATTGACAGGATGAAAAACAGCACAAGATCACCCTTTAGTCATTATCGCGTATTGGACGCAAACGGTGCGAGTGTCATAGGATTTGACGGGATGGGCCAGGTTCATTATGTTTTCAGAGACAACAAATGGGTCTATTGGATTAGTGCGGATGCAAGCCGCATAGATAAGATTCTGGACCATGTCATGAAAAGAACTTAGGGGGATGCTTATGAAGGGATCGAGAGTTCTTGTTACAGGTGGAGCAGGGTTTTTGGGCAGCCATCTGTGTGATAGACTGGTCTTAGAAGGAGCAGAGGTGCTTTGTCTTGATAATTTCTTTACCGGATCAAAAAGGAATATCTTGCACTTGATGGACAACAGCAGCTTTGAGCTAATTCGCCATGACCTGGTTGAGCCTATCTTGCTGGAGGTTGATCAGATTTATAACCTCGCTTCTCCTGCATCGCCGGTCCACTATCAGTACAATCCTGTCAAGACTGTCAAGACTAATGTAATGGGAGCCATCAACATGTTGGGCCTGGCCAAACGTGTGAAGGCGCGAATTTTGCAAGCTTCAACATCTGAAATCTACGGCAATCCTCAGGAACACCCTCAAAAAGAGAGCTATTGGGGGCATGTGAATCCCATCGGGCTACGCAGTTGCTATGACGAGGGCAAACGGGTGGCCGAAACACTGATGATGGATTATTATCGCCAGAACCGGGTGGATGTGAAGATTGTACGTATCTTTAATACGTACGGTCCGAGGATGGCTGTTTCAGACGGTAGGGTTGTGAGCAATTTCATTGTTCAGGCCTTGGGAAATGAGCCGATTACGGTTTATGGCGACGGCAGTCAAACCCGTTCCTTTTGTTATGTTTCGGACATGATTGAGGGGTGGATAAGAATGATGAACTGCGAGGATTTTGTCGGTCCCGTCAATCTTGGCAACCCCAATGAGTTTTCCATCAAAAGGCTTGCTGAACTTGTCATCGAGATTACTCAGTCGAAATCACAAATCGTGTACAAGTCTCTCCCTGAAGATGATCCGATTCAACGACGCCCGGACATTTTTTTGGCAAAGGAAAAGCTGAACTGGGAACCTCACGTAAACCTGGCGGAAGGGCTGGAGAAGACCGTGGATTACTTCAGGCGGGTCTTAGAGTAAAGGAGCATTCGAAGCATGGCAGCGGTTGCGCGAGACATAAGGATAGCTTGTGTGGGAGCCGGATACTGGGGCAAGAACCTGATCAGAAATTTTGATGAAATTGGCGCCCTTGATGTCATATGCGATACCAACGAGTCGGTGTTGGCAGACTTCAAGAAAATGTATCCGGAAAGACGTTTCAGCCGTTCTTTTTCTGAAATCCTTTCAGAGCCAAGCATTGATGCTGTAGTGATTGCAGCTCCTGCTGAGAAACATTATGTCTTGGCCCGGGAGGCCCTTTTGGCTGGGAAGCACGTCTTTGTGGAAAAGCCCCTTGCTCTTAAGGTGGAAGAGGGAGAGGAGTTAATTTCCATCGCTCAAGAGCGCCGGAAGATCTTGATGGTGGGGCATATTCTGGAATATCATCCGGCTGTGCTAAAGCTTAAGGAGTTGATCGATGCCGGGGATCTGGGCAGGATCAACTATGTGTATTCAAACCGGCTGAATTTGGGAAAGGTTCGGACCGAAGAGAACATTCTCTGGAGCTTTGCGCCCCATGATATTTCAGTACTGCTCATGCTTCTTGGTGAGATGCCAGAGAGCGTGACAGCTTTGGGCGGTTGCTATTTGCACCATGAAATTGCAGACGTCACTATAAGCACACTGAGCTTCCCCAGTGGTGTGAAGGCACACATATTTGTCAGTTGGCTGCATCCTTACAAGGAGCAGAGGCTTGTGGTGGTAGGGGACCGGAAAATGGCTGTCTTTGATGACACCTCAAGGGACCGCAAGCTCCGCCTTTATGACGAGGGGATTGAATGGGTAAATCGCATGCCTGTGCCGAGAAAAAAAGACCCCGTTGCCATCGAAATAGAGCTGGATGAACCATTGGGGCGTGAGTGTTTGCATTTTCTGGACTCCGTCAGAAATGGCAAAGCCCCCAAAACTGACGGACGCAGCGCGTTGCGTGTACTGAAAATCTTAAATGCCTGTGAGACATCCCTGGCCGGGGGAGGGATTCCTGTCAAAATTGTGTCCACTGGGAGCGCAGAAGGTTATTTTGTGCACCCGAGCGCCTACGTCGACGATTCTGCTTCTATAGGGCCAGGAACCAGGATATGGCACTTTTCCCACATAATGGAGAATGCCGTAATCGGTGAGCGGTGCAATATTGGTCAGAACGTAGTGGTGGGACGCAGCGTTCGAATCGGAAACGGCGTAAAGATACAAAACAATGTTTCGGTTTATGAGGGTGTGACTCTTGAAGATGACGTGTTCTGCGGTCCATCTATGGTCTTTACAAATGTTCACAATCCCCGCAGCCACATTCCGAGGAAGGACGAGATCAAGCAGACTCCTGTAAAAAAAGGTGCGACGATTGGCGCCAATGCTACCATCGTTTGCGGCAATACTGTTGGACGATATGCCTTTATCGGCGCTGGAGCAGTGGTGACCAAGGACGTTCCAGACTATGCCGTTTTCGTGGGAAATCCGGGAAGAATTCAGGGTTGGATATGCGGCTGCGGCATCAGGATTGATTTTGATTCGAACAAGGCAGAGTGCCACAAGTGCGGCGCCCGCTATGTCAAGGATGGCAACAGTGTACGTCCTACCTTCAGCGTGGCTGAAGAGTCTGAAGCTATGTGTAAATAATACTGTACGGCAGGGGTGATTTGGCCCATTCGCCCGGCTTGGGCATGATGCACTGGTTGACGACAGTCATCCAGTAGTACTCGGAGTTGAGTTCTCTCAACTTGCCGTCTTCAGGGAATCTGGCGTGGCTGGTTCGTTCATAAGTAGTCTGGAATACCACAATGCCTTCGTTCTCTTCCTGTGCGACGAGATAATGGTTCTTGAAGGTCTTGACGGCCAGGTTGTTGGCCTCGGCTAAGTTTTGTATGTCCGTGTTTGTAAGTTTCATTAATATGTATTTGGAAACGCCCCTTTCCGAAATCCGGTAAAGCCCTCTTGACTCGCAACTTGCCACATAGACTGTAGATATACAATTTATTCGCCTCAGGAATTGTGCGCCCACCACCGCTGCTGTGCGCCGCCCTCCGGCCGTGGTAGGCAGCCCATAGTATTCAAATAACTTCTTTTGAATCTCCTCTGCATAAGATTCTCCTTTTTCATACAGATCCTTAGATATGTACCGGAGATCCCGGGCCATGTCTTCGGCGGCATCGGCAATGGGCCAATCAATTCGCACGCGGAAGTGTGAAAGGCTGTATCTGTTTCTGGCTTTGATAGTGGGATCGCGTTGAATAAGCAGGGCGTAGTCCACTGGGAGCAGGTCTCTGAGAAAGTCAGAGAAATGGACAGATTCAAAGAACTTTGTGTTCCTGTAATATTTCTTTGTAAACTGAACTGTCTCGGAGCGCATCAAGTTCTCTTTAGTTGCCTTGTTGTCATCAAAAAACCTGATGTATTTTTTGTAGGCATTGGGGATGAAATCCTCCACAAAGATCACAAGAAACCGGTTGTGATACTCGTACTCCACATCAGGAATCCGTGCTCTTGGTTTGAGTTCCCGTTTTTCGACAAATGGGTATGAGAGTTTATGCTCAATAATGTCATTATAAGACTTCACCAACCCATACTCGACAAGATATTCGTCCAGTTCATCCCGAAGGGATTCATAGACTGACCGTCGCAGTTTGTCCTGGCGGCTCAACTGTTCGCGAAAATTCCAGTAAGTCACGAGCTGTCTCCTTGTTTTATCGGCTGCAACGATTGGATGATGGGCAGGCCCTTGAGGCCCCCGCCGGGGACGAAGCAAAATTACTTCCTCTGGGCGAATTTTTTTACTTATAACGCAGTCTTACTTAACAGTCAACGCAAACTTGGCAATAACTTCTGGTTCATGATTCGACGTTGTTCGCGGCGTTTATCCGGTCGATCCATGCATAGATCCTCTCACGCCAGTAATAGGCGGGGATTGCAAAGGCGATGGAGATGGCGATCAAGATGATCAATGTGACATAGTCTTTCTGAAATACCTGGGCGCCTTGAAGGCTTAACATGAGAGTGCCCGGCATGCGACCAATACCGGCCATGAGTACAAATACCTTCAAAGAAATACCGGTCAACCCAAGGAAGATGCAGAGGTAGTCTTTGGGAAATCCAGGCACCACAAAAAACAAGAAAAACAAAAGAGCGCCCTGGTGTTTTGTAGCGGAGTCAAATCTGCCCAGGTAGCGGGCCGGAACCCATTTTCTCACGTAGCCTCTTCCCAGAATCCGGGCCAGGATGAAGTTGACGACTGAACCTGCCGTAAGCCCGATGGAGGAATAGATGAACCCTGGAACAGTACCAAAGACATAGCCCCCCACAAATCCGCTCGCCTCTCCCGGGACCGGCGCGAATAGCACCTGAAGGATTTGAATTCCCATAAAGGCCAGCGGCGCGCGGATGGGGCCCCAGTTAAGGAGAAACGTCCTGACCTGTTCAGGGTCTTTGACCCAGCCGTACAATGTGACGGCCCTTTCGGCCAGAAACGTCCAGTTAAGGAATACGATCAGAGCGAGAAATCCTGTGCCGCCAAGGAATAGGGCAATCTTAGCGAGGCGGCTCATAACCAAGGGCTTCGGGGAGACCTTTCTGAGGGATGGTCAGCTCCAGGCGGTAGCGTGATTTGAGATAATAGTGAAAGGGGAGGGCAGATCTTAGATTCTTTCCGTAAAAGAGATTCCAGTGTGTGTTGAGTTGAAGCATGGGCCATGCAATGCGGTTTCCTTCCAACACATGGACAAAGGCGCCGCCTGCATCACTCAAGCGCGAAAACAACGCGTCTTCGTTAAATCCCAGTTTTCTTGCGATTTCGATGCTGTCTCCGCCGGAGGAAATGGTGTAGGCTCCATTTTCTTGAGCCTTTAAGATCGCTTCCAGGATCGAGCGTTCCGGCCCTTCAAAGCCGGCCTCTTCACTCTTCCCAACAGGGCCTTTTTTGTATATGGTTTTGGCCTTTAAGAGGAGCGATACAAAGCGCCTGGTGGTTTGTTCTCCAATGCTCCAGATGTGGAATTGATCCTTTTTCGGATGGTCATGAATTTTTTCAGGCGTCAAATTGACAATATCTGAATTGTATTTTACCAGGAAGTCCGAGGGCACGACCAGTTTTTTTTCTCCCGCCGGAAGCCGGTAAAGATCTCTGAAGAACGTGAAGAGGGCCTTGCTCACGTTTTTCTCCAGGAATTTCTCGGTAGTCTCTCCGAAGTTATACTGTTCACCGGGCCGTACCTCCTTGCTTAGCAGGGCGATGATCCCCGGGGTTCCCCCCAGCAATACATGGGGCACTTTCTCGGAAAGGACAGAGTTCTTGATGAGGCCCATATAGTCTCCCACTTTCAGCCCCCCAAAGATCGGCACAAAGGGGTATTCGATGATATGAAGGACCTGTCGGTTTTCCATCATTTCGATCTCGGTCTGTCGTCCTACCAGGTTTACAACGTTTGTGAATCCGATCATGGAAGTATGCTTACGGTGGGAGGTATTAAAGGCATCGTTTACGTAGAAGTCGATCAAGGGTCCTAAGATGGAAACAAACCTGGATCCGTCATGCACCTCGTGGGGCCTGAGCCCGGGCTTGTCCTGAATGAAGACCTCATCCACCAGAAAGCGGATATTATTCAGGACCAGGATTTCACCATCCTTGAGTGAAAGAATCTTGTTAGTGATAACTTTTCTCTGAGACAGGTTGCCCAGATACTTGACCGTTTTCTTGGGTTGCCAGGGGCGATTTATCAGTTTCCCGATCACTCGGGCATGCTGGTCCAGCTCGACGAAGTTTTCTTTGCCTGCACGTCCCTGATGACCCAAGACGATGACGCGTGCCCCGTAACCTGAGAGTTCTTCCAAGGTGGGGATAGCAAGACGAATCCTTTCAATGCCTGTTATGCGACGGTTGCTATCAACGGGTGAGTCTATGCCTGCCCTCACCAGTACTGTCTTGCCACCAAAGGCCTTGTTGCCGAAGAGTTGCTTGTAGTGGGTATTATAGTCACTGGCGGTTATGTCTCTTAGCCCGTTATTCCACATGATGCGATAGATGATATCGTCAATCGTCAAGAAGTTTAGATAGGCATTGGCATTATCTGACGGAGGCAGGCTTTTGTCTGACTGCAGGTTTTTGTCGGGGTCCTGATGATGCCGTATTACGTCTTGAATGGACACAAAGGGGCCTCCTTTTCCGGCGGGAATAACAGACAGCTTTCAATTGAGCGGTTTCGCTCAATTGAGGCAAGAGTCTATTCGGGCCAGCTATGGCTATTCCTTGGCCAGAGCCGTCTTATCTTCTATGGAAATACGAATGCTATCCAGGATGCCGTTAATAAAGGCTGAAGAGTGCTCGGTTCCGAACTTCTTTCCAATGTCTATTGCTTCGTTGATGGAAGCCCTCGGCGGAATATCATCGCAGTAAAGCAGTTCGTAAACAGCCACCCTCATAATATTGCGATCCACATGGGGCATGCGCCCGATTTTCCAGTTATCGGAGAAACGTTCGATTAAGCGATCAATTTCGTATTGGCACGCCTTGACACCCTCAACCAGTTGAACAAAGAATGGCATCGCCTTCTTTGACACCTCAAAATGCTCGCAAAACAACTCGATAGTTCCGCTTGAGTTCTCGTCATTTATGTCCATCTGAAAAAGAAGCTGCATGGCAAGCTCTCTTGAGCGCCGCCGATTCCCCATTGCCGGTTACCGTTTGTTAAGAGATTCCACTAGGTTGGCCATTTCCATGGCGGCTACGGCTGCTGTCCACCCTTTGTTTCCGGACTTTGAGCCGGCCCGCTCTATGGCCTGTTCCAGGGTGTCCGTGGTAATGACACCAAAGATGACCGGAATGCCTGATTCCAGTGAGACAAGGGCGATTCCCTTGGAGGCTTCGGCAGAGACATACTCAAAATGGGGTGTGGAACCCCGGATCACGGCTCCAAGGCAGATGATGGCATCGTATTTCTTTTTTTGGGCCAGCTTTTTTGCCAGGAGAGGGATTTCAAAGGAACCAGGCACCTTGACGATGTCGATGTCTTCGTCTTTAGTCCCGTGACGAACCAGGGCATCCAGGGCACCGCCCAGGAGTCGATCGCTGATGAAATCATTAAAGCGACCCACAATCACACCAAATTTTTTCCCCTCGCCAGTTATCTTGCCTTCGTACACATTTGGCATAGTAGTTCCTCCTCAACGTTTGACATCGAGTTTCAAAAGATGCCCCATCTTCGATTTCTTGCAGGTCAGGTAACGTCGATTATATTTGTTGGGTTTCATCTCAATAGGTATTTGCTCCACCACGCAAAGACCATAACCTTCCAGCCCGACGATTTTTTTGGGGTTGTTCGTCACCAGGCGCATCTTGCGAACGCCCAGATCTACCAGTATTTGAGCGCCGATCCCATAATTTCTCAAGTCCGGCTTGAATCCGAGGAGTTCATTTGCCTCCACTGTATCATGCCCTTGATCTTGCAGGGCATAGGCCTTCATCTTGTTGAGCAGGCCAATCCCCCTTCCTTCTTGGCGTATGTATAGAACAATACCTGTTCCTTCTTCCTCTATCATCTTCATGGCAGCATGAAGCTGTTCCCCGCAATCACACCTCATGGAACCGAATACGTCACCTGTGAGGCATTCTGAGTGGACACGGACAAGGATTGGTTCGGCAGGATCGATTTTCCCTTTCACCAGCGCGATGTGCAGGAAATTGTCCACATCATTTTCGTAAACAACTGTCTTGAACTCACCGGCAATGCAAGTGGGGATAACAGTGGCGGTTACCGGACGGACAAAACGCTCGGTCCTGAGTCGATATTCGATCAGGTCTGCAATGGTGCAGATTCCGATGTTGTGCTCTTTGGAGAACTTTTCCAGGTCTGGCATTCGAGCCATGCTGCCGTCTTCACTCATGATCTCACAGATCACGCCTGCCGGTTTCAGGCCTGCAAGCCTAGCCAGGTCGACAGATCCTTCTGTCTGTCCGCTTCGAACAATGACGCCTCCCTTTCGAGCACGAAGGGGGAATATGTGCCCGGGACGAACCAGATCGTGAGGCTTGGCGTCCTCTGCCACGGCAGTCAAGATGGTCGTGGCCCTATCCGCGGCGGAAATACCCGTAGTCACACCACGGCTCGCCTCTATAGATACCGTAAAAGCAGTCTCGAACCGAGAGGTGTTGTCCTTCACCATAGCACGTAAATCCAGGGCATCCGCCTTGTCCGGTGTCAGGGAAAGACAAACCAGACCCCTGCCGTATCTGGCCATGAAATTAATGGCCTCTGGTGTTACCTTTTCAGCCGCCATGGTCAGGTCACCTTCATTTTCGCGGTCCTCGTCATCCACGAGAATGACCATTTTACCCTGCTTCATGTCTTCAGTGGCTTGTTCTATAGATATGAGTGGCATGTCTCTCTCCTTCATAAATATCTGGCCACACTGCCTGGGCAGGATTGATACCGCCTGGAAGAAAAGGCCTTCATCCCCTTGGTTATTGAGAACCCAATTTCCTACGTGAATCCTGCTTTTGCAAGCATTGCTTCATCAATCAATGCTCTGTTTTGGGTCCCTTGGGCTTGCTGTGTGAATCGTTCCACGTATTTCCCGATCATATCGGTCTCGACATTTACCATGTCCCCCACTTGCTTGGATCCCAGAGTGGTCACAGCGGCTGTATGGGGGATAATGCTTACCTCAAAGTCCCGGCTGTTGCAAGCGTTCACGGTAAGGCTGATGCCGTCAACGGCAACAGAGCCCTTTTTAATAATGTAACGGGAAAGATCTTCTGAAACGCTAAAGGCAAAAAGCATGGCATTGCCAGCCGGTCGTTTGGTCTTTACTCTTCCCGTGCCATCCACATGCCCTGTGACCAGGTGGCCGCCAAGGCGACCGCCAAGGCGCAAGGCCCGTTCCAGATTCACCCTGCTTCCGACCTTGACTTGGCCTAAGGTGGTTTTGGAAAGGGTCTCAGGGGCTACGTCAACCCTAAAGGCGCTCTTTTCAAGATGTACTACCGTGAGGCAGGCGCCGCTGACGGAAATACTGTCACCAACACGGATACTGTCCAGCGGCAAATCGCTGTGGATATCCATGCGGACCCCTCCGCCCGTGGGCGTGACCCCTTTGACCGTGCCAAGTCCTTCTATAATTCCCGTAAACACAGGCCTTACCTTTAGTCAGTCAACCACTACCAGTTTTCGCAAGATATCCCTCAACCATCACATCGTCTCCAAACCGGTGGACAGAGACATCCTTTAGCCCCATGCTTTGCTCCATGCGCTCAACACCCGGGCCTGCGCAAATGGGAACACCGTCGTCTCCCCCGCAAATCTTGGGCGCATAAAACATGCAAATTTTGTCTACGATTCCGGCCCTGAGTGCCGAGCCATTGACTCTGGCCCCTCCCTCGATCAGCAAGCTAGTGATTTCCAGCTTGCCCAGTTCTCTTACCAAGGCCTTGAGATCAATCCGACCCTCATGGCAGTCCATGGTGAAAAGGCGGACCCCTGTCTTTTCAAGGCTCTTTGCTTTTTCGGGCAAAACGGAGCGGCTGGTTACGATGTAAGTATCAGAATCTGAAGCAAGATGCAATACCCTTGCCTCAGGGCTGATGGACAGCCGTGTGTCAAGAACAATCCTGACAGGATCTGATCCTTTACGGCCTTTAAGTCGGGTTGTGAGCTGAGGGTCGTCCTTGACCATGGTGCCTATGCCTACCATGACGGCGTCGACTGCATGACGGAGTTCCTGGACGAATTGTCTTGAACGCGGGTTGGTGATCCACCTGGAATCCCCTGTGCGGGTGGCAATGCGACCGTCAAGGGTGGCCGCGCACTTCAAAATAACGAAGGGCAGGGATGTGGTGATATATTTTAGGAAGATTTCATTTAGACGTCGACATTTCTCTTCACAGACCCCCACAGTTATGTCAAGGCCTTGGCTCTTCAGAAATTCAAGGCCTCCGCCAGTCACTCCGGGGTTGGGATCTTTCATGCCGGCCACAACGCGCTTGACCCCACCTTTCAATATCGCCTTTGTGCAAGGCGGGGTACGACCTGTGTGGTTACATGGCTCGAAAGTCACATAGAGCGTGGCTCCTTTGGCATTCTCGCCGGCTTTTTCAAGCGCGTGGATTTCGGCGTGGGGCCCGCCTGCTTTCTGATGAAAACCTTTCCCCACGACTTTGTCGTCTTTCACAATGACAGCCCCCACCATAGGATTGGGAGCAGTCCATCCACGACCCTGCTCGGCGAGGGAAAGAGCCATTTTCATATAAGTTTCGTCCACGATTATCAAAGATCCTTAAGTGATGCTAATAATCTTGCTGTAAAGAAAATGATTCTATCGGTTAACCCGTTGGCCCGTTGGATTGGTCAATCGTCATTGTTCATTAGTCATTGAATACAGTTTGGTATCTCTTGAAGACCACTGACTAATGGCTAATGCCTGGTAACAGCACGTCATTGTTGGGGGCTTCTCGTGCGGCTGCTAAATAATTCTTTGAGTTCAGACATAAAATCGTTGATGTCTTTGAATTCCCGGTACACGGAAGCAAACCGGACATATGCCACATCGTCCAATTCGTGAAGTTTTGTCATGATACGTTCACCCACCACAGATGAGGGTATTTCCTTCTCGCCCATCTCCTGGAGTTCCCGCTCCAGTTCATCTACAAACTGTTCGAGTATGTTGATGCTGATGTTTCGTTTTTCGCACGCCTTTTGAATGCCAGCAAGGACTTTGGCGCGGGCAAAAGCCTCACGTCTGCCGTCTTTTTTTATCAGGACCAATGGCAGCTGCTCAACCCGTTCATAGGTGGTAAATCGCCTGTCGCAGCCTAAACATTCCCGACGTCGCCTTATCGTATCTCCTTCTTTGGTCATCCTCGAATCTATGACCTTGTTGTCGACGCCACCGCAGTATGGGCATTTCATTTCTTTACCCCATGGGTTTTTGTTAACGCAATGCCGGCAACTTTCAGCATATCTTCTGACATAGTGTCCGCATAACCATCCTGATATTTGATTTCATTAATGCCCGCATTGATAAGCATCTTGCAACAGATAGAGCAGGGCAGGTTCGTGCAATAGAGTGTAGCACCCTTGATAGAAACGCCGTGATAGGCAGCCTGAATAATGACGTTTTGTTCGGCATGAAGCCCTCGACACAGTTCATGGCGCTCACCGGAAGGAACCCCCAGTTCCTCGCGGAGGCAGCCAATGTCAAGGCAATGAGGAAGCCCTGTTGGAGCTCCGTTGTAGCCAGTTGCCAAAACACGTTTATCCCTGACCAGGACTGCCCCTACCTGACGACGGCAGCACGTGGAGCGGCTTGACACAAGGTAGGCGATGTCCATGAAGTATTCATCCCAGGAAGGTCGGCTCATAGCAAGTTGCCTATCGTTCCTCATGCGGATATAGGGGAAATTTTTCGCACAGATCCCGAACTGATTCCCTGGTCCGGCGAAGAACACCTCTATCCCTGGGTTTGTTCAGGACTTCAACTATCATGGCCGAAATTGTGGCCATGTCTTGTTCTTTCATGCCGCGTGTTGTTACCGACGGTGTTCCGATGCGGATGCCACTGGTTACAAAAGGACTGCGCTTTTCAAATGGTATTGTGTTCTTGTTGACTGTGATGCCTGCTTCTTCCAACGCCTTTGCAGCGTCTTTCCCTGTAATGTCCTGATTCGTGAGATCCACGAGGATGAGATGGTTGTCCGTTCCCCCGGACACGAGATCCAAACCCGCCTCGGTCAAATGTTGAGCCAAGGCCTTGGCGTTGGTCACGGTCTGACGCTGGTTTTCCTTGAAGTTTTCAGACATGGCCAGTTTAAAGGCCACTGCTTTTGCAGCGATTACGTGCATTAGGGGCCCGCCCTGTATACCGGGAAATATTTCGCTATTCAGCTGTTTGCCGTAGTTTTCCTGAGCCAGTATAAAGCCTCCGCGGGGGCCCCTTAAGGTTTTGTGTGTTGTAGATGTGACAACATCAGCCTGGGGGACCGGAGAGGGGTGCATACCGGCCGCAACCAGGCCCGCAATGTGCGCCATGTCCACCATGAGATAAGCACGAACTGAACGAGCGATTTCCCCAAAGGCCTCAAAATCAATAATTCTGGCATACGCACTTGCGCCCGCGACTATCATCTTCGGGCGGTGTTTTTTTGCAGCAATCCGGACTTCATCATAGTCGATCGTCCCTGTTTCTTCGTCAACGCCGTAGGAGACAAAATTGAAAAACCGGCCTGAGAAATTCACGGGACTTCCATGGGAAAGGTGGCCCCCGTGGGCAAGGTCCATGCCGAGAATCGTATCTCCAGGCTTCAAAAAGGCAAAATAAACTGCCATGTTTGCCTGAGTACCGGAATGGGGCTGCACATTGGCATACGGCGAATTAAAAAGTTTTTTCGCACGCTCGATGGCCAGTTCCTCTGCAATGTCAACGTACTGACATCCACCGTAGTAACGGTGGTCCGGATAGCCTTCGGCGTACTTATTTGTCAGAACACTGGCCTGCGTGGCCATGACGGCACGGCTGGTGATGTTCTCGGAGGCGATTAGTCCCAGGTTGTAGGTTTGTCGCTCTGTCTCTAACTCTATGGCACGAGCGATTTCAGGGTCAGCTTTTTTTATGATGTCAAAATAAGGTTGACACTTCTGTTTTTTATTCAATGTCCATCTTCTCCAGGCGGCGTTGGTGACGCCCCCCTTCAAAAGGAGTTTCAAGCCATGTGTCTACCAACTGGAGGGCCAGTGTGTCACCGATAAGTCTGCCGCCCATAACGAGGATATTGGAATCGTTGTGGCGCCGGCTCATGACGGCTGAGAAAAGATCGTTGGCAAGGGCCGCCCGCACTCCTTGAAAACGATTGGCAACCATGGACATTCCAATGCCGGTTCCACAGATCAAGACCCCTCGCTCAAAGGCGCCGCCTGAGACCTCGCGAGCGACCTTTTTTCCGAAGTCAGTATAGTCAACTGATTCTTCATTATACGTTCCGACATCTTCGACCTCAATGCCTCGATTCTGGAGAAAGACCTTTACCTTTTCCTTCATAGGAAAACCAGCATGATCAGAGCCAATAATAATTTTCATCTTAACCGCTTTACTCTAGGCCTGACTATTTGGGCAACGGCCTGTCAAGAAGAAACCTATTCTCACCAAGCCGTGATAATTGGTTGGTTTGTGGAGGCTATACAACCCTCCACAGTGAAAAGGGAAACGGTTTGCCCTGTTAGTGCGTTACCAACGAGATTCGTGTTTTTTCCGGCAGAAAATGAATCCGTGTTGTTCTCAAGGCACAAGCCTCAAATCCGAATATCGTGCTTCGAATTTCCAGTTTATCTGGGTCAAGAATGAGATGTTATATAGTTAATGGCATCCTTGACCGTCTGAAGTTTCTCGGCCTGTTCGTCGGAGATCTCTATATCAAACGCCTCTTCCATGGCCATGATCAATTCGACCAGATCAAGGGAGTCTGCACCAAGGTCATCTACAAACGATGCTTCCGGCACTACCTCATCCTGTTCAACGCTGAGCTTCTCGGCAACTATCTTCTTAATTTTCTCTTCAATAGCCACGTTGTGTTACCTCCTTTACCTTTTTCCTTTTTCTTCCGGTAGTTGCTGATTAAGAACCTACGTTATTGTCATCCGTTATAAAAAACTACATATACATGCCGCCGTTCACATGGATGACCTGTCCGGTAATATAGGCCGCCTCGTCCGAGGCCAGGAAAGCCACTGCCTCAGCAACATCTTCCGGTTGTCCAATGCGTCCCAACGGGACTTGCGCCAGCATTGCTCCTTTCACCTTTTCGGACAGATCAACTGTCATGGCAGTATCAATGAAGCCTGGGGCCACTGCATTAACAGTAATGCCTCTCTGGGCAAGTTCTTTTGCTGCTGTCTTGGTCAACGCGATCAGGCCTGCTTTAGACGCCGTGTAATTGGCCTGACCCGCATTTCCCATCACACCTACCACTGAGGCCATATTGATAATGCGTCCTGCCCGCTGCTTCATCATGGTTTTTGCAGCCACCTGCATGCAGTTGAACGCCCCTTTTAAATTGATGGCCAGCACTCGATCCCAATCCGATTCCTTCATGCGGACCAAGAGCCCGTCCTTTGTGATTCCCGCATTATTTACCAGCACATCCACACGACCGGAGTCCTCCAGAACTCTATTAAAGAAGCTCTGCACGTCCGGCTGTGAGGCTACGTCCACACGGGCTCCCCAGGCTCTTCCCCCTGCACGTTCAATGAGATCGACCGTCTCTTCAGCGTTCGCATCATCAGGATCATAGTGATTGAAGAAGACCCTGGTGTCAGGGCCAGCCATGCGCAGTCCGATGGCGCGACCTATGCCGCTTGACCCGCCTGTGATAACTACCGCACGTTTTGCATCTGTATTCATAAGGCTCCTATGTCCTGTCAAACAGGATATCAGCAACCGCATCCATGTCTTGTATCAGACCACTGTAACTTTCCGCTAGTCTCTCATGATTCATCTTTCTCATCACCTCAGATACGGTTTGTTTGTCAAACAGTCCCGGTCCCATAAGAATCTTCATAGCATTTCTGGCAACAAGGTCGGCAACTTCGTTGGCAAAGACTCTGGACATGATCACGATCTTTTTCGCCTCGGGAGAGCCTTTTTCAATGAGTCCCTGGGCCTTTCTTGCCATGCTTATTCCCACTTCAACGTGGGTCATCATGTCTGCCAGGCAAAACATGACGTACTGTTGCTTAGTGAGCTTGTGGCTATGGGCAAACATGATGATTTCATTCAGCGCTCTTGCTGCAAGCGCGTACGCCCCGGCCCCGGTATCAGGCATGGACGCGTCCAGGGCCTCCATCTCGTCTGCCATATTTCCATAGTACTTGCCTTTGGATTTGACAGAGGTCCGCCACCTGAACATACTAATAATGTTTTGCTGGATCTCGTTTGTGCCCTCGTAAATGCAGGTGATCTTTACATCTCGTTTGATCTTTTCAACCTCGTATTCAGCAATATATCCATATCCGCCAAGCCCCTGGATGGCATCTTCTGCGGTGCGGTTTCCGGCCTCAGTGCCAAAATACTTGGCAATGGAGCCTTCGACCTGAAGGTCCTTTTCTCCGGCATCCAGTCTCGTGGCCTGGTCTTCCATGTAAGCAGCGGCCGCTTCGAGTCGAACTGCGTTAGGAACAACCAGCTTGTGCGTGTAGCCCTGCTTTTCGGAAAGGGGGGTTCCGAACTGTATTCGCTCTTTTGCGTATCTGACCATGATATCAAGGGCAGCCTCTGCTGCGCCGATACCAAGGGCGGCCACTACGAGCCTTGTGTGTCCGAAGACCATATTGGCCTGTTTCAGTCCTTGGCCCGGCACATCGCCCAAGAGATTTTCAGCCGGCACAAAGACGTCGGTGAAGGTAAGGGGAGCTGTGTTGGACGCCCGAATACCGTGTTTTTGCTCAGGCTTGCCCGGCTGAAAACCCTCCATGCCCTTTTCCACAATAAAGAAGGTCGGGCCTTCAGGGGCTTTGGCCAAGACGGTGAGAAAATCAGCACATCCTCCATTTGAGATGAACTGCTTGCTTCCGTTGATTATGTACCCTGTGATATTTCCCGAGTCGTCCTTCACGGGTTCGGCTCTGGTCTTCAGGGCAGCTAAGTTGCTTCCAGCCTCAGCTTCGGTTACAGCATAGGCTACCAGAGAATTGCCCTCAACGATTTTTCCGAGCCATTTCTGCTTCTCTTCATCAGTGCCGGCAAACATGATGGGATCTGCCCCAAGCTGAATGGCAAAAAAAGCCGTTGCCACGCCTAGGCAGATCTTAGCCGTCTCTCTGGTCATGGCACAGCTATCTCTAGCGCCTCCTCCCATTCCGCCATACTTTTCAGGTATGAATAAGAGCTGGAGGCCGATTTCCGGGCCTAACATCTCCCTGATTATGGCTTCAGGGAATTCTTCTTTTTTGTCAAGGTCGAGCACCTTCTCTTTGGTGAGGAGTCGCTCTCTGACAAGTTTGAGTGTATCAAGCACCATCTGTCTTGATTCAGGGTCAAGCCCGGCAAGGTCATGCTGTCTGTTTTCTGTAGTATAGGCTGGCATTTGAACTAAGTTTCTCCGTTGGTCCTATGTTTCTAAAGTTATCCTGGTCACCATTGCCCTGCTGACGATAGGATGTTTATACTTCTTCTGTTTCCAAGACAGACCGGCCTTTGTAGTAGCCGCAACTCGAACAGACGTGATGCGGGAGTTTGGGTTCGCTGCACTGCGGGCAGGCCGACGGATTGGGCACTTTTGCCTTCTGATGGGTCCGTCGCTTACGGCCCCTTGATTTGGAAATTTTTCGTTTTGGTAATGCCATGGGTCAACTCCTTAGATTGTATTGGCGCCTAACGCCTCAAATTGACTTCAAATATAGAAAAAAAAGCGACAAACAGTAGTAAATTGGTGTTCATAACGGCTTATTATTCCAAATTTTTTCTATAACTACTCGGATTTTGATAAGTAAGAATTTGCTAATATAGTCAGCCAGGGAAGTTTGTCAAGAAGTTTAATCCAAAAACAGACAAAAACATCCGAAAGGCTCACTGCTTGTTGGAATCATTCCCTTGTGTTATGGTCACGTGAATGTTGGCCGAGAGCTTGGAATGGAACGTCTTGAACCCCTAACACCCTCGGCAAATTGGATAGCGGATAACAATGAGTGAATGACGAATAAGAAAAGGGAGGCACCCATGTCACGCACACCGGCGGTAGCGAACATGTTCTATCCTGGCGACAGAGATCAGTTAAAGGAGCAGATTGACTCTTTCTTAAGGCCAGTACAAAAGCCAAAGAAGGTGGTGGCAGCTATCTCGCCTCATGCGGGGTATATGTATTCGGGTGGGGTGGCTGGTGCGGTTTTTTCTCAAATTGAAGTTCCAGAGTCAGTCGTGATTCTGGGGCCTAACCACAGGGGCGTCGGGGCAGCCGTGGCTTTGGAGGCTTCAGGCACTTGGGATATGCCACTGGGCCCTGTTTCGATCAACGAGGACTTGGCCGGCTTAGTTCTTAAGGCGTCACTTAACCACAAGATCAAGGACGATTCTCGGGCTCACGCCATGGAACACTCTATTGAAGTCCAGATTCCCTTTCTTCAGGTCTTGAGGCCTGATGTGACCATAGTCCCTATTTGCGTCTCCCACGTGGCTTTTCATGACTGCGAAGAGATTGCACGGGCCTTGGTGCAGGGAGTCCGCGACTACGGCAAAGAAGTCCTTCTTATGGCTAGCACTGACATGACTCATTATGAGTCCCAGGAGTCTGCCCGTTCAAAAGACCGGTTGGCTATCGAGCGGGTCCTTGATTTGGATCCCAAAGGGTTATATGACACAGTGGCTGAGCACGGCATATCCATGTGTGGCGTCATTCCGACAACCATAGTGCTTGCGGCTTCTAAGGGATTAGGCGCATCCAGGGCTGAACTGGTTCGCTATGCTACATCGGGAGATGTGACCGGCGACTATGCACAGGTTGTCGGATATGCTGGATTTGTAGTGTATTAAGGCCATTCATATTAGTCTCTCTTGACACTGTATCCTGTTCATAGTATTTGAAAAACCAGGAGCGGGGACGATCGAATCGTCCTTCAATATGCGATTATGCGCCTTGCAAACTCTGTTTCTGGGGGATCGTCCAGTGGTAGGACAGTGGACTCTGGATCCATTAACGGGGGTTCGAATCCTCCTCCCCCAGCCAGCTTGATCTTGTCCAGGAATTACGAACTGTTGACAAACCCCAGGGGTTCTTCAACCCTTCACTCACGGAGCGAATAGAGTCGACTTCTTGTGAAATCGTCATGACCTGTCTTCTCAAGACGCTTGGCAACAAGGCCAAGAGGGACTAGCCATGAGTTTTTTTGACAGTTTCAAAGCATTTGTATCGTACGTAATGGAGTTTCAAATTCCTGGGTCGACGGAAGAGATCAAACATGAAACATCCCTTTTGGAGCTTCAAGGCTTTGTGCGTGAACTTGAGCAAGAAAACGAGGCCCTCAAGAAGAGGCAGGGCGCGAAAAGGTCTATTCTTAATGATAATGGCGCCTATTTTTTTGAGACCTCGGATGGACGGGAGGAACCTTTTTGCTCCAGTTGTTGGGATCTTGATTGCAAACTAGTGCGATTACATATAGGAGATGACGGCGTCGCCACTTGTCCACAATGCAAGAAGAGCTTTGGTTGCAATAATTTGAAGCAGGGTGACCGGCGACACAAACACCCGTCACCCTGTTGAAGCCTGTGGTTTTGAGGCTGGAGTTTACCCGGACGCTTTTTCGGCTTCAGCGATCCTTGCTTCCACGTCCTTCAGGTAGGCCCTCAAATCTCTGGCCTCCTGCTGGAGTTCGGCAAGTCCTGGTTCAGGACCCCGGGACAATGGTTGCCAGTAGCCGAAGGCCTGCGCTCCGGCTCTGCGAAGCCCCCTGCCTCTACCGAAGCCAGGGCCGCGACCGCCAAATCCGCCGTAAAAGGCACGCCCGCCAAGCCCGTAGCTTGGTCTGCGGCCTGTTCCACAGTACCCAAAACCGCCTCCAGTCATTGGCCCCCCTCCAAGCGGGCCGGTTCCATCATATCCTGGCATGTGAAACACCTCCTTTTCGTGTCAATCAAGTGTTAACGTTTTTTTCATTACATACAACCACGGCCTCGGCCGCCACCGCGACCTCGGCCACCGCTCCTGCCGCCACCACGGCCGGAAGCCATGCCGTCAGCCGGTCTTATCCTTGAGCCCTGACCCAGTTGCGATTGCGGATTGGCTTTAGCATTGCTGCACTTGCCCAATCCTCTTCCTGTTCGCGAGCCTTCGCCCCGTGGACCTGTTCTATCAAAACCGGGCATAAGAACACCTCCTTTCAATCATAAAATCGCTCTACGCTTTTATATAACGCGGCTTCGCCGCTTGATAAATGAAACTGCTGTGCTGCGAAGTCAGAAACCGCCTTTTCCACGTCCGCCTCTGTGGCCGCCCCGACCTCTGGGACCGCCTCGACCCCACCGGCCGGCGCCGGCCAGCGCGTAAGAGCCGCCTTGAATCCTTATCATCTTGCCCATCACAAGAGCTTCGGATACCAGCTCTCTTGCTTCAGCAAGGATTCTGCCGAAGGTCTGGCGAGATACGTTCATACGAGCGGCTGCGGTTTCCTGGTCCAGCTTGTCAAGATCGCTTAAACGCAGGGCCTCCAGACCCTCAACAGGAAGAAGTACCTCGTCCATGCCCCCTGCGGGAATCCCAATGGGCTTAAATGCGTTTGCCATGGGTCCGCCCTGTACAAAACGGAGTTTTCTGGGTCTTGGCATGATGTCTCCTGTTAACGTTATGAGCGTGTGACTATAATATAAGGCTCTATATCCTATTGTCAAGATATTTTATTGGCGAGGGCTCAAAATAGTTGTGACGAAGGGAAGGGTTTGTCGGCCAGTTTCTATCGAGGTTCCTTCAAGGCAGGGTCATTTAGGGCAGAAACACCCTCTGGCGGTAATATTTCAGCTCTCCTATCGATTCCTTTATGTCGATGGATGCCTGATGGGCTTTACGCTTTTTGAAATGGGGAAGCGTTTGGTACCATCTTTTGACCAATTCTTTTATTGAGCTGACATCGATATTGCGATAGTGAAGGAATTCATTGAGCAAAGGCATATGCTTTGCCAGAAACCGCCGGTCCTGCCACACGGAATTCCCGCACAAAGGAGAAAGTCCTTTCTTGGAATAGTGCGAAAGAAATTGTAATGTCATCTCTTCAGCCTTCTGGCAGTGATATGGCGAGGCCTCAACTCTATCAATAAGACCCGACGACGTATGTTGGGTCTTGCTCCACTGTTCCATGGCCAGAAGAGTCTCTTTCGGATGGTGTATCGCTATGTCGGGGCCTTCAGCCACAATCTCCAGGTTGTCATCCGTTACAACAGAGGCGATTTCAAGGATCACATGTTTTTCGGGGTCCAGGCCGGTCATTTCCAGGTCGATCCAAATCAGATGATTGCTCAATTTTAGTACTCGCTTTCTTGTGGGAATGGATTATCGTTGAATTTTTCTGGGGCTACGCCCGGCTGAGATGCTTGCGGAGTTCTGCTTCGACGGCATCAGGATCAGGGGAATTGTAGCGGACAACGTTTTGTAAATGAAATAAGCTGTCAGGGTCAATCCGCACAAATTCCACGGCCACAGCATCCGGGGTGCAGCGTACTATCTTGCCGTCTGTCCCAATGGTCAGTTCTCTGGTTGTTCCACTCAGCACAATCCTTACGTGGCACTGCGCGCCTGCTTCAAGATCTCCTGAAATTGGCAAGAGGCACCCACCGACACTTAAATTGCTGATTTCCTCGGCGCTGTATGAAACGTCGTCAACCGTGAGTTGTACGTGAACCTTGAAAGGCACACGAGTAAATCGCCTTTTTTCTTCCGACATCAGGGAACCTCTGGAAAGAATTTGATTTTAGTCAGATTTTAG
>JAFGFW010000075.1 GCA_016930875.1 Deltaproteobacteria bacterium
AGGGCCCCGGCATCGAAGACGGGCCACGTGATCCGGGGGCCGATTGCGAGTGTCCGGCCGCCGCCGGAAAGGAGATCGTCCAATTTGAGGGCCTCGAATCCGATGGAGCCCCTCAACGTGAATGTTGGATAGAGCTGCGCCGTTGCAACACCGATACGGGCCGTCTGCGCGGCAAGTTCCCGCTCCGCCCGGCGGATGTCCGGCCGCTGCCGCAGTAGGTCGGCAGGTACGCCCACGGCGATCTCCGCCGGCGCCACCGGGATGGGCTCGGGGTGCTCCAGTTCACGGTGGAGGGTTCCCGGTGTCTCTCCCAAGAGCACGGCAAGGCGGTTCATGGCCCCCTCCAGGCCCGTGTGCAGGGTCGGTATCTGGCTCCGTGTGTTTTCAAGGTTGTAGCGGGCCTGTTGGACGGCCAATGCGTCGCTCAGACCGGCCAGGTAACGCATTTGGGTCAAGCTGTAGGTCTCTTCCTGGTTCTTCAAATTCGCTTTTGCCGCGGCAAGCCGGGCCTGATAGGTGCGGGTCTCCAGGTAGTTCACAGCCACTTCTGCAAGCAAGGAGACCAGGACGTCACACAATGCCTCCCGGCTGGCTTGCAGATCCGCATCCGCCGCCTCCAGGCCGCGCCTGATACCTCCGAACAGATCCAGTTCCCAACCGGCGTCAAATCCTGCCGCGTAGAGGTCGCGCGTCTCGGTCCCACCGGTTCCTTCCTTGCTGTAAATCTTTGTGGCCGAACCACTGCCGTCGAGCGTGGGGAAGAACTCCGTCCGGGCCAGGCCCCGACGGGCCCGCGCTTCTCGAAGCCTCGCACCGGCCTGCTTCAGGTCGATGTTGCCCGACACGGCGCGCTCGATGAGGCTGGAGAGTCGGGGATCATTGAAGGTCTTCCACCAATGGGTCAAGGCCGTGGGATCCGTTTCCCCTGCGACCGGTCCACCTTCCAGGCTTGTGTGCCAGGTTGCGGGGGTCCTGAGTTCCGGCGGGACGTAATCGGGCCCTACGGCTGCGCAACCTGCCAGGATCAGGGGCATGATCAACGCCAGGGCTCCCGGCGGAAGTCTCAAAATGTTTGTTATCGGGTTCACAGGTGGACACCACCCCCTTTTCAGCGTTTCTTGCGATGGCCAGTCAATTCCTTTATTCCTTGCCGGCCCCCTGTCCAAACCATGAGGGCGGATCGCACCTCGTTTTCTCTTAAGGTCGTCTTGGCGACGCAGGTGGTTACAAGTGTTTCACTTCCGGTAGACGTGTTTCCTTGATGAAGAGATGAATTGCCGCCGTGAAGTATGCCATAGGGAAACGTCCGGTTTTCTGAAACGGCCTAATATAAAACAACAGAAAGGCCTTTGTGCAAATTCTTTCAATCATGAAAAAAAGAAAGATCCGTTTTTTCTTGACAAAGGTGTGATTTGTTTTAATGTAAAACCGACTGGTCGGTTTAATTAAACCGATTTGGTATTTCAAAATGTTGGAAATAACAGGAAAAATCTGGTAAAAATATTTATAAATCTTAGGGAGAGGTGACATCTCTCGGTTATAGCCGGGTTGCTTTCACGATATGCCGGGCACGGGCTGGACAAAGACGGAGCTTACGCGTCTCACATTTGATCTCCCGGCCATGTGTCCCTGGATTTATCCTTGTTATGACCCGAGAGGGGCCGTAAACCCTGAGCGACTGTTGCGCCGGATTTGGAAGACAGGATTTACCTTGGTCGTTTGAATCCGGGGATTTGGACGCTTTCCGCCAATGAACTGCGGATTTTATGAACATCCAAGCGGCCCAATTTATCTAGGACAGCAATGTGGGGAGGCACGGCATGAAAAGAGAGACGGATTACGGATATGAAATTAAGCCTGTATACACACCGGACGACATTGCAGGGCTGGATTACAAAAAGGATCTTGGGGATCCGGGTTCGTATCCTTACGTCCGCGGGTATCATCCAAACGGGTACCGGAGCCGGGTATGGACAAGGCGAATGACCGCAGGGCTGGGATCGTCCAAGAGAACCAACGAAGTGCTCCAGCAGTACAGGAAAATGGGTCAAACGCAGGGCATGCTGGTCATCTGCGACAGGCCTAACGCGATGCCCATAGATGCGGATCATCCCATGGGGAGAAGGGAGTCCGGTGTTTTGGGCTGGCATGGAGCATCGTTGCTTGAATTTGAGGAGTTGATGGATGACATCCCCTTGACAGGTCAATCGATAACCTTGCTGGGCTCTTCGGCCATGTCCTGTATGAGGTTGGCCTATGTTGTGGCCCTTGCGGAAAAACGTGGGGTGGATTTGAGGGAAGTGCACGGCAGTGTGACGGAATATCCCTTTTGCCACACATTTGGACAGACCGATCATCTGCCTTTGGATCTTCTCATAAAGCTTTGGCTGGATTCCTCAGAATACATCATAAGAAACAAAATACACATGCGCAGTGGCATTCTGAGCCAGCATTTTCAAGAGTCCGGCGGCAACAACGCGCAGGCCCTGGCTGTGGAAATCGCACAGCTCAAGGAGTTGCTCGGCATGCTGGTGAAGGAGAGGGGCCTTGATTTCGATGATGTCGGTCTTCTCCCCTATGAACTCGTAAGCATTAGTTCGCGGTTCTTCGAAGAAATAGCCAAAGTCCGGGCCCTTCGAAGAATGTATGCGAAGATGGCCAAGGAAACATTCAAGGCGAAAAGCGAAAAGGCCTGCCAGCTACTCATATCGGTTCATACCTCAGGCCGTGCAATGACGTATCAGCAGCCCTACAACAATATCGCTCGATGCGCCATACAGACCCTTGCCGGGGCCATAGCAGGCTGCACTGCGATCGACAACGCGTGCCTGGACAATGCTCATGCGGAGCCGTCCGCTTTTGCCGCAAGGATGTCTTTGAATACCCAGCATATCGTGTCTGACGAAACCGGCGTGACCGACGTGACGGATCCTCTCGCGGGCTCATATTTTGTTGAGTATCTCACCAACAAGGTGGAAGCGGAGGCCTACAAGATCCTGCAACAGATAGAAGACCAGGGAGGAATGACTGCGGCGGTTAGAAAAGGGTTTATCCACAATATGATGGAGGCCTCGGCACGGAAAAGACAAAAAGAGATTGAATCAGGTGAGCGGTTGGTCGTTGGTGTAAATGAGCTGGTCATACCGCCTGAGGAAGATGACGACATCCCCATACAGTCGGTGGAGGCATCTGATTCTGAAGAAATAGCGAAACGGATGGAGACCTGGAAAAAAACAAGAAATATGCCCCTGCTGAAAGAGAAAATCGCGAGGCTTTACGCTGATGCCAAAGAGGGCAAAGACTTCAACCTGATGCCCTCCATTATAGAAGCAGTGAAAGCCTATGGCACCGCCGGTGAAATTATGGGCGTTATTCGTGTGGCCAACGGATTTCACTACGATCCCCTGGAGATGATTGATTGCCCCTTTGACCTGCAGTGAATGGATTTCGCTGGATGTATAGAGCGCATTTCCGTATACAGGAGGAATATTCAGTATGAGCCACAGACAACGAATAAAAGTCCTCATATCCGGTATCGGGCTTGACGGGCATTTCACGGGTGCGGAAATCGTATCGAGATTTTTGATGGATGCCGGAATGGAGGTCGTGTATCTTGGGATCTATCAGACGCCGGAAATGATTGTCAGCGCCGCTGTCGAAGAAAGCGTGGATATCATCGGCATAAGCAGTCATGCCTCCAATTATGAACAGATAGGCCTCTTGTTGGACCTGATGAAAAAGAATGATCTGGATGATGTGCCCGTCATTTGCGGGGGGACCATTCCTAAACGGGACGCGGAGGCCCTGCTGGAAAGAGGGGTGGCAAAAATATTCCCGCCCCAGAGCAGTTCGGAGTCGATCGTTGACTACATTTTTTCGTGCGTGAAGAGATAAGTTATGGTTGACGGCATTGTAAAGAAGATTGTCGGTGGTGATGTAAGGGTTGCCGCACGGTTGATCCGTGACATTGACGACGGCGTTCCGGGAACGAGGCCGATCCTCAAGGCCCTCTACAGGCATACCGGGAAGGCCTATGTGGTTGGAATAACGGGCGCTCCCGGCGTGGGCAAAAGCACACTGGCGGATCAAATGATTCATGGGTTGAGAGGGCGTGGAAAAACAGTGGGCGTGCTCGCCGTAGACCCGACCAGCCCGTTCAGCGG
>JAFGFW010000076.1 GCA_016930875.1 Deltaproteobacteria bacterium
CCCAGGCAAAGCATTGTGTTTTCGAGTCACTAAAAATCAAGCCCATCCGGTCAAGAAAAAAATCGAAGTCAGCATTATCATCAAACATTTTTTTGCGGGCTATCCCCCTGCCTATAATATGATGTAACGCTCCCGGCCCATCTATGCGTGCTTTTCGTGGCATAAAATCCTAATATTATCTAATAATTGATCTGTCAACTTATATTCTGACGTACGTCCCCTGTATCCTTATAAGATGCCTTCTTGCCGAGGTTTACAATTTTGAACAATGGATTTTGAACAATTTAAAGAATTGATTTCCTTTACTTCAGGCCCGCTTTGCGCAGTGCGTCTGTTACGAGGTCAACTTGAGATTTATCCTTGAAAGGGAGTGTCCTTCCATACTGCTCCAAAGAAAATGTTGGCCTTATCTTAAGAACCTGGGCAGCCGCTGTGTGTGCCTCCTCTTCCCGTCCCGTTAAGATGCATGTGACAGCGAGCGCTATCTGGGCAAGCTGACTCATGGGGTTTCGCTCTACCGCTTTCTTGGCATGTTGGAACGCATCCTCATACCGGCCAACGACACGGTAAGCCATGCTTGACATAACAAAAGATTGGGCTATGGAGGGATTCAGGCGTACCGCCCTCTCAAGCAGTGGAAGCGCCTCCTCATGCTTTCCTGAATAGGCTAGGGCAAGTCCGCAATTGTTGATGACGGAATAAGAATTCGGATCAAGGACCAATGCCCGCTCAGCCTGAGAAACCGCCTTGTCGTATTGTAGTGTCATGGCAAAAAGATAAGCCAGAACACCTTGCGCAGTGGCATCCGATTCATCCGGGGAAACGCCTATAGCGCTTACATAAATTCACCCGTTATGTAAAGCTTTACACAGGCAGGGCTTACTTCAACCGGAATTATGTTTTGGCTTCGCAAAACATCAATTCTTTATTCGTTATGTAAAGCTTTACATAACGGGTGAAATTAGCTGAGCGCTATAGGCTTGGGTCCGACCCAATGCCGTTACTATGGACGAAGTGCGTTTAATGATGAAGCTGTCCCTGCCAAGGCCGCCCGGCTTTTGTGGTCCTTTGTGCAAGCGGTTGTTGAACGAAGCCGCTACGCGGGGGAAAACTCTCAAATCAGTTATACTCCCACAGTTGCCCAATTCCGGGCGCTATAAAAAGGGAGTATACCATGATCCAAGCGGAAAAGAATCGGTTTACTGAACTTTATCAGCGTCACCTGCGTTTACTCAAACTTCAGGGCAAGAGCCAAAAGACCATTGATTCCTACTCTCGGGCTGTGCGTCGAATCAGTGAACATTTTAATTGCAGCCCCGATCAACTGACCCTGGAGCAACGGGAGGAATACTTTTCCAATCTTGTCGAGTCCCATTCTTGGAGTACCGTCAAGATTGATCGTAACGGGCTCCAATTCTTCTGGAAGCATGTCCTCAAACGCGACTGGGAGTGGATAAATATCGTCAAAGCCCCCAAAGTGCAGTCTCTCCCCGATATCCTCACCATCTCCGAAGTGGAACAATTGATCGGCGCCACACGCAAGCTGAGATACCGTACCTTTCTGCTGGCAACCTATTCCATGGGCCTGCGCCTCGGAGAGACCCTGGCATTGCAGGTGGGGGATGTCGATGCAAAAATGAAGCAGATACACGTCAGGCGCGGCAAGGGCCATAAGGATCGCTTTGTTCCACTGCCCGACCTCACCTATCAGGCATTACGCGCTTTGTGGTGTAAACATCATAACCCATGCTGGTTATTCCCCAATGCCGTAGGATCACCCGAGCGTATCCGCACGGCCACCACGCACATGGATCGGGGCGGCGCTCAGGCGGCCATGAAAGCGGTCGTGGCCCAGTGCGGGATTAAAAAAAAATATCGATTCACTCCCTTCGCCACAGTTTCGCCACCCATCTGCTTGAACAGGGCCTGAGCCTTCGTCATATCCAAGCGTTACTCGGTCACGCCAGCCCGATCACCACTGCACGCTATTCTCATTTGACCGACATCACCGAACAGAACTCCTTCGACACCATCAACCGCCTCATCAACACCCTGCACGTCGATCTGAGGAGGCTATAATCATGAAACTCGCCTCCCTCATGGATAAGTACCACGAGGCCTTGCAGACCAAATACGGCTCACGGCTTTTGCCAGGCCATCTGCGCGCCATCCAGGCGATCAGCCGATGCCGGACACCGGATGCCGGCCAGTTGCTCGTGCAATGCAGCCACTGCGGTCATACTATGTTGCAGCCCCGTTCCTGTGGGCATCGCAGCTGCCCACAATGCCAGAACCATGAAACCTCGCTCTGGCTGAATCGCCAACAGAAAAAGCTCCTTCCAGTCGAGTACTTCATGGCAACCTTTACGCTTCCCTATGAGCTCAGATTCCTGGCCTGGAATCACCAAGCCCTCGTTTATAAACTCCTTTTTGCATGCGCTTCCAGCACGCTGAAGGACTTCGGCCTGAACCCCAAGAATCTCGGTGCCGACATCGGTATGACCGCAGTGCTGCATACTCATAACCGGCGCCTGGGTTATCACCCGCATGTCCATGTCGTAGTACCAGGCGGCGGCGTGGATAAAGCCAAAAGACAATGGAAAAAGAAAAAAAGCAAGTACCTGTTCAATGAATTCGCCCTGGCCAAAGTGTTTCGCGCCCGCTTTCGCGAAACGGCGACCAAAGCCGGACTCAGCTTGCCAAATTCCCCACGAAAATGGGTGGTTGACTGCAGACGCGCCGGAACGGGTCCGTCCGCTTTGAAATACTTGTCGCGGTACCTATACCGGGGCGTCATCCCTGAAAACAATATCGTGTCCAATCATGATGGCAATGTCACCTTCAAATACGTCGAAAGCCGCACCGGCAAAATCCGTTACCGCTCCGTAAAGGGCGAAGACTTCCTGTGGCTGGTCTTACAACATGTTTTGCCCAAAGGCTTTCGTCGAGCAAGAGACTATGGTTTTTTGCATGGCAAGGCCAAAAAGCTGTTGTCCTTGGTCCAGTTAGTTGTGCAGGTTTTGATTCAAGCCTGTGAAACAAGACCCCGGCCGGTCTTTAAGTGCCCTAAGTGTCAGGCACCTATGAGAATACTGGCTATCGGTCAACCGCCCTGGTCATCAGGATAACACCCCCTATCGGCTATCACCTGTCATTTGCTCAATCACAGGAGGATTTGTTCTTCTCTATGACATAAGTTCCGCCTTTTTTAGCTTCATTGCGAGCTAAGCGATCTTGCTCGCCCTAAAAAAAGCTTTCATCCATTCCCGGATGTTACCGCCTCCCATTCCAAAAAATATATTTGCCTATATATTGACACAGCCCGAATTCCGGCGGGCTTGTCCAACTACAGGATAAGATCGTGGTTCGCTTCGCTCTCACGATCTATCCTTATTCGTTGGGCTGTGGCTAAAATGCAAACATGAGCTGCAAAACTGAAACGACGTCTAATTGAGCCTTTGAGTCAATTGTCCCAAGTCTTTTAATAAGTCGTGACTTATCTATCGTTCTAATCTGGTCTAGTACAATTTGGCCTGTTTTTTTTCTAAACCGGCAGGAGACTCTGGTAGGGTATTCCTTTGTTGCGGATGTCATTGGTGCGACAATGGCTGTTCTAATGTTTTCATTCATTTCGTCAGGCGAAACAACCAGACATTGTCTTGTTTTCTGAATTTCAGACCCGACAGTAGGGTCAAGTCCGACCAGAAAAACATCAAAACGGTTTATTACCATTGCCATTCTTCATCATCCCATGAATTTGTAATGTCTCTATCGTCTATGATCAGCTTGTCATCACCTTTTTCCGCCATTTTTTTGAAAGCTTTGTCCCACCCTTCCCGGGCATTTTGAACAGGACGGATAATAATCTGGTTTTTTTCCAACTCTATCTCGACGTCATCCCTGATACCGGTTTGTTCAAGAATGGGTTTTGGAATACGTAACCCCTTAGAATTGCCTATTTTTATTATACTTGCCCTCATAGTGCCACCTCCTTTATAGGTAGTCACATTGTAATTACATATAAATGTAATGTCAACCGGAAAATTAATAATGTATTTTTTGGCCCAACGCCCCGGTCACCTGGCGGCGGGGAATAAAATAAAACCCCAATCTGGACGAAGGAGATTCTAATAGCGCCCAGTTTTGAAAACCGCAGGCAATAGCCGCTCAGGTGCACTGGGATGTTGGGGAAGATTGTCGGCTCTGAAGCCACTTTTTGAAAGAAGCCTGACTTTCGCCTGATGGCCTTCCAGCAACAAGACCTTCCACACTTATATCTTCGTCTATGTCTTCCCAGTGGATCCCTTGACCTTTTCCGATAAGTCGCCAATTTGATCGTTCATCAGGGCTGCCATGCTCAAGGCGAGGGTACCAACCTAAGGGAACCGAAATGGTCCGTCCGTCACTAAGCTCAACGGTCAGGGTGTCCTCTGTTGCATGGACATCCACGGCATAAGGGATTTCTATTTCAACGGCCAAAAAATTCATTCAATGCCTCCACGAAATATTCTTGGTTTTCTTCAATTATACTCCGGATCTGCTTTAATTCAAGACGATTGAAGCCCCCACTGTTTTGAAGGCGGATTGGATCAAGCCAGAACTTTGCCACTTTATCGTCTCGTTCGACATGAATGTGGTGTGGTTCATCTCGATCGCCTGCATAAAAAAAGAATCGATAAGGACCGGATCTGAAAACTGTTGGCATTCAATTTACCTTTTCTTTTTTATTATTGTTTCCCCCAACTGCCCGCTAAACCCGCCGGTGCTTTTTCCGGACGAGTTGGAGCGGATGTTGGGCTCAGAGTTTCTTCTTTACCTCTTTCTTCTTCAGCTCTTCATCCAAGTATTTGAACTCTTTACTGGTGTATGTGATTAGGAGGCCTATCTTGAAATTGTCGCCATGAAGCGAAAGGATTATGTCCGTATTGGGTGTCTCCCATTTTGATCCCTTCGTCATGTGCCCTACTGCGACGGCTGTTCCCCAATGGCTAGGATCGTTCTTGTAAAGCTCGTTTTTCCAATTCGTTCTATCGATGACTGGTTTGCCGTACTTTTCCGAGAGTGCGACCCACAAACGCTTAAAATCGTCCAGGTAGTCTGTTTGATTGGTATGCTCTTCCTTTATTATGTACATGCCACTGACGAGCTTGCCATGGAATAAGGTGTAAGCGACATGACAACTGAGGGTATCGATTATGTCTTTGTAGCCGAGTGCCATTTTCGGTTCAGATGCTTTCCCTTCAATAAAGGGGGTGCCTGTCTCGGTGGATTTAACCTCATCAGGAGACATGCCCCAAGTCGCGCCACGGAAGTCAGCAGGTTTCGTTTCCGACCACGAATTTGGCAGCGAACAAATGCAGAGCAACATCAGTGTTGAGGCCAGCGTGAATAAGTCTCTCATGGTGATCTCTTTTATGTGATGATATTCCTAGATGCCCAACGCTGCGGGTCACCGGGAGGCCCACTTTATGGCCGATCCGGTGGAGCCGCTTGTTCGCTCAAAGCACATTTTGAAGGTCCTCTCTTGTAATCTCGCAGTCTCTCAGAATTTGCGCCATGAGGCCTCGGCTGACGGTCTCCCCCCGATGCACTGCAACAACAGTGCATCGACCATCAGGATGGCGAAGAAAATGATGGCTGCCCCTGCTTCGGATGACTTCAAAGCCCAACCGAGCCAAAGCTTTGATAAGACGGCCCCCGGTCACGGATGGAAATGTGCCCATACTCAAACCGCCACGCGCTGGACGCCCACGAATTCTGTGGTTGTAGGCTCCTCAACTTCAAGGCAAAGTTCAATCGCTTCCCTAATCCGCTTCATCAAGACATCGAGTGACTTCGCCTGTGTATGGCAACCGCGAAGAGCCGGAACCGTCGCCACGAAGTATCCGTCTTCATCCCTTTCGATAACTACATTGAACTCACGGACCATTCTCCAATCCTCCTTCTTTTCAAATTCCAAAAGCTAGCCAAAGATATTTGAAATTTTTGGGGGTAGTGCAGAATTGAGTGAGTACCCCTTTATAAACACTATGGTATCAGCGTTCA
>JAFGFW010000077.1 GCA_016930875.1 Deltaproteobacteria bacterium
CCATCCGCATGAAACTCGTTAATGTTATCGGCCTGTTGGCGATGTTGTTAGTGTGGCAAATGATCTGTTGCAATTTTGGGCTTTATAATTCTCGAAGATTGCAGAATAGTTTTCAGGAATGGAAAGACATCATCAAGGCCACGAGTCTTGTGACGGTCCTTTTCCTCCTGGGAGCGCACACCTTCAATATCGTGCTTTTCACACCGCTTTTCACATCTGTTTTCTGGCTGTCTCTGACCGTTTTGACCATTTTTTTCCGAACCGTGTTAAGGTACGGCCTGAAGAAGATACGCGTCCACGGCAAGAACTTGCGATTTATCCTGATCGTCGGGACGAACGAGAGGGCATATGACTTTGCTGATATGGTAAAGGAAAACAAGGAGTCCGGGTATCGGGTGGTGGGATATGTTGATGATCTAATCTATCTGCAAAAGCCAGGGATAAGGCTTTTGGGAACCATGGAGGATTTTCGCGACATCATCGGACAACTTGTCATTGACGAGGTGATCATTGCCCTGCCTGTCAAGTCCAAATACGAGAAGATTCAAACAATTATAGAGACAGCGGAAGAACAGGGCATCACAATACGTTGTCTTTGCCATCTGTTTAATACCAAAAGATCTGTCTTGACCGCCACAACGCTTGGGGGTTTTCCTGTGTTGGAAATTACCTCTAAACCGCGAGAAGACATCAGGTTTATTTTGAAAAGGTCCCTGGACATTGTGTTGGGATCGGTATTGCTTTTATTGACGCTGCCTGTGATGGCGGTTACCGCCATTGCGATAAAACTGACCTCCCGAGGCCCTGTCTTGTTTATTCAGCCCCGGGTAGGCTACAACAAGCGGATATTTGCATTATACAAGTTCCGGACAATGGTTGTGAATGCAGAAAAGATGCAGGATAGACTGGAGGATTCCAACCACATGGATGGTCCGGTGTTCAAGATTAAAGATGACCCGAGGGTTACCAATTTTGGCCGATGGCTGCGTAAGGCCAGCATTGACGAACTGCCACAGCTCTACAACATTGTCCGGGGCGACATGAGCCTGGTCGGCCCCAGACCACTTCCGGTGCGTGATTACAATGGTTTTAAGAAGGACTGGCAACGGAGGCGGTTTAGCGTGCGACCAGGGCTGACTTGTCTTTGGCAGGTTAATGGCAGAAACGGAACTTCTTTCGAAGATTGGATGAAGCTCGATATGAAGTATATTGATAACTGGAGCTTTTTCGGCGATATGAAGATCCTCGTTCAAACCATTCCAGTTGTCATAAACGGAAAAGGGGCGTATTAGATCCACCGGAGAGGCGCGGTGAGCGCAGCGATTTGATTCTTTTCTCTTGTTGAATCTACCCTTCGCCCAATGAAGAAACCGGAGACGATGAGAAAAACGCTCTATCCTTCCGAGTTCGCATACCTTGATACACCTTGACATTCATTCAGTCCCTCTGCAATTTCCACCTATCGGGATGAGGTATGTGGTCCTCATCCCTAAAGGAAAAGGCTATTCCTCAGTATGCTTTGCGATTTTTCGGTGAAGCATTCCTCCTAGTTTATTCGAAATTTGATCGATCAAATGGAAGGTGACGGGATGTTCGTAGTCGAATTGATGGTATTGGCTTGGCTTTTGCAGAAAAGTTGCTACAATTAAATTAGGTTTTTTATCCTTGAAAGGTATCTATATTATGCACAGGTTCCAGATTATTGCGCTTTCTCCTCCAGGCCTTTTCGATCCGGCTATTGCAATAGCTGCCAGTCGTGCAGGCGAGATCGGCATATTGGATCTCGAGTATGTCCGAAAAGAGGAAGCCGCCAGGGCTGCTTTGGGCAAACTGGCCCTGTATGCAAGGAATAGTTGCGGTGTTAGGCTTGATGCGGGAGATGATGAGTTCTTTTCAAGATTGATTGGCCACCTTCCGGAACAAACAGAGTATGTGATCTTGACTGGCATTGATTTCAAGAACTTGTCAGGCCAGGTTGAAGCCCTCCGTGGTCGAAATATTACCGTCTTATGGGAAAGTAAAAGCCTTGATCAGGCGCTTCAAGGTGTAGATGCCGGGGTGGACGGTTTGATCGCCAAGGGCAACGAGGCCGCTGGCTGGGTCGGGCAGGAAACCGCCTTTATTTTGCTTCAGCGGCTATTGCGCAACACATCGCTGCGAGTTTGGGCCCAGGGCGGGATCGGTTCGCATTCAGCAGCAGGCTGCTACGCGGCAGGAGCTGCAGGCGTGGTCGTGGATTCACAGCTTCTATTGACGCGGGAGTCTGCTATACCACACCGGGCCAAGGCGACCGTTGCCGGCATGGACGGCAGTGAAACGGTGTGTTTGGGAGAGGAGTTGGGAACATTATGCCGTGTATACGCGCCTCCAGGATTTTCCACACTGACAGGCATTCGAAAAATACTATCAGACTTTATTCAAAATGACCTATCAAATTCAGAAAAAATAAAGATATGGAAAAAGAAGATCGGATCACACCTTGGATGGGAGTATGGGAAGGAATGTCTTTGGTTTCTCGGGCAAGATATCGGTCTTGCCAAATGGTTTGCCCAGCGCTTTTTGACGGTTGGAGGGGTTTTAGAAGGGATCCGACAGTCCATTGATACCAATGTGGCTATTGCGTCCAATACTCAGCCCTTTAATGAAGCGTCTCCTCTTGCTCAGTCGCATGGTACACGTTATCCGATCGTCCAGGGCCCTATGGCACGGGTCAGTGATCGGGCCTCCTTCGTCGCCAAAGTTGCCGATGCAGGTGCGCTTCCTTTTTTGGCTTTAAGTTCCATGGGGCCCAGAGATATTGAGGGGCTTTTGGGTGATGCCCAAAAACTGCTCGGGAACCGTCCATGGGGGGTTGGCATCCTCGGTTTTCTTTCTTCACAGCTTCGCCAGGAACAGTTCCACGTGATTCGGCGTTTTCGCCCGCCTTTTGCCATTATCGCCGGAGCGCGTCCTGCTCATGTGAAACCTCTGGAACAGGAAGGCATTCGCACTTATGTGCATGTTCCCTCTCCCGGCCTGCTTAAGATGTTTATTGAAGCCGGGACACGCAGATTCATCTTTGAAGGACGCGAGTGCGGTGGCCATGTTGGGCCGCGATCCAGCTTTGTGCTCTGGAATGCCATGACCGATGTCCTCCTTGAGTGCGTTCCTGCGGGCGAACTTGCAGATTGCCATGTATTGTTTGCCGGCGGTATCCATGATGAACTTTCTTCCTGTATGGTGGCGGCTATAGCAGCTCCTTTGGCTGAGAAAGGTGTTAGGGTGGGCATCCTTATGGGTACAGCCTACCTATTTACCGAAGAAGCGGTATCTACCGGGGCACTGCTGGAGGGCTTTCAGAAAGAGGCTTTAAGGTGCAAAGAGACTGCGTTGCTGGAAACCGGACCTGGCCATGCTATCCGTTGTGCTATGAGTCCTTATGTAGAGAAGTTCAATCAGGAAAAGCGCCTGCTATTGCAGAAGGAAAGACAGCCGGACGAGGTTCGCAAGACCCTGGAAGAGATGAACCTTGGCCGTTTGCGTATTGCCTCCAAGGGCGTGAAACGAAACCCTGAGTGCCAACGATCTCGAAATGCCTCTGTGTTCATTACATTGGGGGAAGAGAAACAGCGCAGTGAAGGGCTTTATATGATTGGCCAGTTGGCAGCTTTGCGGGATGAGACGTGTACCATGGAGGGGTTGCATCAAAAAGTCTCTTTAGGGGGCTCCCGACGTCTAGCTGAACTTGAAGATTCAGGCCTTTCTTGTTTTTCAACGCAAACTCGGGAAAGCCCATGTGAAATTGCAATAATCGGTATGGCTTGTCTTGTGCCCAAGGCCCCGGGACTTCAGTCCTATTGGGAAAACATTATCAATAAAGTCAGCGCCATTACTGAGGTGCCGGAAGATCGCTGGGACTGGCGGTTATATTTCGACCCAGATTCGGACGCTCAAGACAAGTTTTATTCAAAATGGGGCGGATTTCTTGATCCCGTCCCATTTGACCCCATTCAATATGGGATGCCGCCTAATTCGTTGAGATCTATTGAACCGTTGCAACTACTTACGCTTGAAACGGTTGCAGCAGCTTTACGAGATGCCGGCTATGAAAACAGACCCTTTGCCAGAGAACGCACCTCAGTCATTATCGGGGCAAGTGGAGGCTTGGCAGATCTTGGCCAATATTACGCCTTTCGGGCTGCCCTGCCGACGTTTTTCGAGGATGTCCCTGAAGAAGTCCTATCACAACTTCCGAAGTGGACGGAGGATTCATTCCCCGGCACCCTTGCTAACGTGATTGCAGGTCGGGTGGCCAATCGCTTTGATTTTGGTGGGGTAAACTACAGTATGGATGCAGCCTGCGCTTCCTCTATGGCTGCAATCCACTCGGCTATGAGGGAACTGGAAAACAGGGCTAGCGATATGGTGCTTGTGGGAGGTGCTGATACGTTTCAGAACCCCCATTTTTTCTTCTGTTTCGCCAAGACCCATGCGCTGTCGCCAACAGGAAGGTGTCGGACCTTTGATAAGGATGCCGACGGAACCTGCATCAGCGAGAGTGTTGCAGTCGTGGCTCTCAAGCGGCTGGTTGATGCCGAGCGAGATGGAGACCGGATCTATGGCGTGATTAAAGGGGTGGGAGGGTCAAGTGATGGCCGTCACAAGGGACTCACAGCCCCGCACCCCGAAGGTCAGGCCAGGGCATTAAACCGGGCCTATGCCAAGGCGGATATCTCTCCTGCCACTGTAGGTCTCATTGAGGCCCATGGCACAGGCACAGTGGCAGGTGATCGTTCTGAAATTGAAACGCTGAAACAGGTATTTCAGTCGGCTGGCGCCTGCGCCAGAAGCTGTGCCCTCGGATCAGTCAAATCTATGATCGGCCACACAAAATCTGCCGCAGGAGTAGCCGGGCTTATCAAGGTTGCGTTGGCTCTTCACCACAAGGTCTTGCCGCCTACGATAGGGGTGGACAGCCCCAATCCGAGCTTGACGGAAAGTCCCTTCTACGTAAACACCGAAGTGCGCCCGTGGATTCACGGATCCAAGGACTATCCACGACGTGCTTGTACTAGCGCTTTCGGTTTTGGAGGTACAAACTTTCATGCTGTCATTGAAGAATATACAGGGAATTTTTTGGATTTCACCAACCAAGCAGTATCCCGACAGTGGCAAAGTGAAATCATTTTGTTGACAGCACCATCCCGCGAAGGACTTATCAAAGAGGTTAATGCACTTGATGAGAGCCTGGAACAGGGGGGCGAGCCCGAGTTGGCAGACCTGGCCTGCACGCTGTGGCAGAAGCGCGGTAATGCGAAGAAATTGAAACTGGCAATTGTAGCCCAGTCCTTGGATGATCTGCGGCAGAAACTCAAAACAGCGCAAAAGTCCTTAAAGGAATCTGGAGATATCTGGAATGCCAGTGGCATCTATTTTACTGAACGGCCCTTGGCCAAAGACTGTAATATTTGTTTCTTGTTTCCGGGGCAGGGATCTCAGCATCCAGACATGCTTCGAGAGCTTGCCATCTATTTTTCGGAGGTACGAAAGGCCTTTGAGCTGGCAGACCGTGTTTTGGAAAAACAGTATCCGAAGTTTTTGAGCAGCTATGTATTTCCGCCCCCTTGCTTCAGCAAAGAAGAAGAGCTCAGATGCCAAAAAGAACTTACCCAGACCAATATAGCCCAAGCAGCGCTTTCCGCTGCGGCTATGGGGGTTTTTCGACTGTTGGAGGCATTGAATGTAAGCCCGAATATGGTCGCCGGTCACAGTTCCGGCGAATACGTCGCATTGTGTGCCTCAGGTGTCTATGAAGAGGAAGACCTCTACAGGCTTACCGAGGCGAGGGGCCGGTTCATAGTGGAAATGGCGGGAGATGATACCGGCACAATGGTTGCTGTAAAGGCGGGGCGCAGGGAAATAGAAGATGTTATCAAGTCTATCGAACAAGTCTGGGTCGCTAACGTGAATGCCCCTACACAGACGATTATTTCGGGCAGAAAGGCAGATATGGCAGAAGCTGTAAGGCGTCTTGAAAATGAAGGTATGCAGGTACGTCCAATCCCGGTATCGTGTGCCTTTCACTCGCCACTCGTTGTCCCTGCACGGGATCGTCTTGCCGAGTTTATCTCGACTATTCATTTTGCCAAGCCGAAAATGGGGATTTTTTCCAATACGACCGCCGACTTATACCCACAGGATCCAGAAGAGATGAAGGTCCTGTTAAGCAAACATTTGATCAGTCCCGTGGAATTCACCAGAGAGGTTGAGCAAATGTACGACACGGGCGCCCGGATTTTCATAGAGGTGGGCCCACGTAATGTGCTGACAGGCCTGACAGGAAAGATCCTCGGTGAACGAACGCACCTGGCCGTGGCAGTGGACAAACGTGACCGTACAGGCTTGCTTCAGCTTCATCATGTGTTGGCACAACTGGCAACACATGGTGTTCCCCTTGAGCTTGATCGTTTCTACAGAGGGAGGGGCTTGCGTCTTCTAAACCTTGGTGCACTTGTGAAGGAAACGAAAAGCCAGCCGCTTTCTTCAACGACGTGGATGATTACTGGTGGCCGGGCTGTGCCTCTTAAAGAGGCACACGGTAGTGAGCGGGAAGAGAAAAGTCCGAGACGGGTGCGGGTGAAAGCCCCCAATTTGAGAACGAAACAGGAGGCAGGCAGTTTGACCATGGCCAAAAAAACAGGATCAAATCATCTTTCACAGGCCGGAACACAACGTCCTTGTGCGCTTCGTGGTTCTCGTTCTTCCAGTAATGAAGTTGACCGAGTCATGCTCGAGTTCCAACAGGTGATGGGTCGGTTCATGGAGCGGTTTCTGGAGACGCAGCAGGAAGTCATGAAGGCCTACCTTGGCAGGACGAGGAAGAGTGCCGGGTTGGCCAGTGGCGATTTTTCTGCGGCAAGTTTAGAGAAGATGACTGAATCGACCTTAAAGGAACTGGACCAAGTACGAGGTGAGCTGGAAAGTGGCAGGGAGGTTGACGATGTCGGGGAAGCCGAGAGCCAAAGAATGGAAGAAAGGCCTGCAGCAACCTCCGAGGAACGTTCCGGCCGTATAAGTCCTGCGGGTATTGACAGGGAAGAACTGACGAAAAATCTTGTTCAGATTGTAAGCGAGCGTACGGGGTATCCGCAGGATATGATTGACCTGGATCTTGACCTGGATGCGGAGCTTGGCATTGACTCGATCAAGTGGGTGGAGATCCTTGGTAAGCTTCAACAGTCTTATCTGAATCTCAGTGAGCAGCAAGCACAGGCAGCAATGGAAGAGCTGTCTGAAATTGCTACATTAAGGGGAGTGATTGACTGGTTTACAGGGACTTCAGGTCCCGGAAGACAAACCATGGACGAGATGTCCAATGATGTTATGGGGCAACAGGAAACCTCAAACAGGGGGTCCGCTGGGGCAGATAGCAGTGTTGCTGCACAAACCCTGCCACGTTTTGTCCTTTCTGCACTTGATATACCGCTCGAAGATTCCCACCTTCAAGTCGAGGGAGGATCTGTTTTTATCGTCACTGACGATGAGCGCGGCATTGCCCGGAGCGTGGCAGATGAACTTAAAGCCCTTGGGGCTCGTGTGGCCCTTGTTGGCATGGGCAAGAAGGTAAAGAAAAGGCGTAGGAACATTTATACGGCAGACTTGAGTGCGCCGGAGCAGGTCGATGAACTGGCAAGACTTGTTCGGCGAAAAGAGGGAGAGATTACCGGTGTCATTCACCTTTTGCCATTGAGAGTGGGAAAGCGCCTTGAGGAGATGGACCTTAAACAATGGCAAATGCGTCTTAGGGAAGAGGTAAAAAGCTTGTTCTACCTTGCCAAAGCTTGCGGCGAGGACCTCAGAAGAACCGCCAAAACAAAAAAAGCGCACTTGTTGACTGCCACTGGCATGGGGGGTACCTTTGGTGCTGGTATGGAGATGCCCAGGACTACGTTTGCAGGGCATGGGGGTTTGGCTGGGATTGTTAAGACTCTCGCCCTGGAGTGGCCTGACGTGCGGTGCCAAGTTGTGGACCTGGATCCGACAGATTCCATTTCAAGACTGGCAGGATACGTGCTTCGTGAAATGGGAAGTGAGGATGCAAATGTTGAAGTGGGTTACACGGAGGCACGTCGTCTGGCGCCTGTTCTAAAGCAAGCCCCCTTGGATATTGGAATGGCCGCTGTATTGACGATGGATTCAAGTTGGGTGGTTCTGGCAATTGGCGGGGCCCGTGGCATTACAGCGGAGGCGACCTTAGGGCTAGCCAAACGTTACAAGCCGACGATCTTGGTGGCAGGACGTTCCCCGCTTCCAGAGGAAGAGCCCCCTGAGACAGCAGCACTTACATCCACAGAGGAATTAAAGGCCGCATTGATTGAAAGGATGCGTCACTCAAAGGGTAAACCTACGCCAAGGCAGGTAGATGATGCCCTTAAACAAGTTCAGTGTAACAGAGAAATACACAGTAATCTTGCGGCCATGCAGGAAGCTGGGGCAAGGGTGAAATACTACCAGGTCGATGTGCGGGATGAAGAGGCTTTTGGTAATGTCATTGAAGAGATCTGCCAGGAGTATGGGCGACTGGATGGTTTGATTCATGGAGCGGGTGTCATCGAAGACAAGCTCATTGAAGACAAGACGGCTGATTCGTTTGATCGGGTTTTTGATACAAAGGTTGATAGCGCCTTTGTTCTTAGCAAAAAGCTCCCAATTGACTCCGTTAAATTTCTTGTTTTATTTTCGTCTATAGCAGGGCGTTTCGGCAATTGGGGACAAAGTGACTACGCTGCAGCTAATGAAGTGCTTAACAAGCTGGCCGTTTACCTTGACAGCAGATGGCCGGGACGGGTTGTGGCTATTAATTGGAATCCCTGGGCCAAGGCAGGGATGGCTACTGCCGAGGCTTTAAGGCAGTTTGCCGAGCAGGGCATACAGGCCATTGAACCGAGTGCTGGCCGCCGCATGTTGGATGAGGAACTCGGCTATGGTCGGAAAGGGCAGGCGGAAGTCGTCATTGGTGATGGCCCGTGGAACAGGGCTGCATCAACGGAGTTGACCTCCACTCATATTGCTTTTCCTCTTCTGCACGGGACACCGTTGAAGGTGGGTTACGATCATGGCGTGGAGGTTGTGCTGGCATTGGATCCCGAACGTGATCGTTATTTGCAGGACCATCGAATTGATGGGAAGGCAGTATTTCCGTTTGCCGTTGCCATGGAGTTGATGTCAGAAGTAGTCCAGCAGGGTTGGCCTGAACTGGTCGTGACGGGCATTCAGTCTGCGCGTCGTTTCCAGGGGATTGTATTGGACGGCGAAGGACAAAAAATCCGCGTGGTAGCAAAACCTCAGTGCGGTATTTCTGCGGAACAGGGGATCTCGAGACTGGATGTGACGATAGCGGGACTAAATCAAGATAAGTTGCCCTATTACAGTGCCACGGTGGAGGTGGGAAATCAACTTCCCCTTTCTCCAGAGTATAATGCCGAAATGCTTTCGAGACTTCAACCTTTTCCCATGAGCGCCGATGAGGCTTATAAGAAATGGCTTTTCCATGGCCCTTGTTTTCAAGGTATATCGAAGGTGGATGGTTTTAATGACAAGGGCATAAGTGCAGTGTTGCTGCCTTCAGTGCCGTCAGTGTGTCTGAACCGGAAAGTTGACAGCCCGTGGCTGATTGATCCTGTGGTGATTGATAGTGCCTTTCAGCTCTCAATCTTGTGGGAACGCGCTCATTATGACATGACATTTCTGATCTCGCGCGTCGGGTCTTATCGACGCTTTGGTTCGTTTTCCAATCAGCCTGTTCGATGCTGGGCCGAAATGCACGCCGGTGCCGGGGGACACCTTCTTTCCACCAATTTCCGTTTTGTAGATGAAAGGGGCAAGGTGATTGCCCTTATTGAGGAAATGGAAGGTTCTTGCAGCAAGGAGTTGAACCGGATTGTTGATCATGTCGGCATATAAGCGGGTCGAGACTCATCGCAGGAGCCCCAGTGCGATTTTCCGGACCTACGGGGCAGGCGCAGAGGACGCAGAGAGGATATATTTTTCTTTTTCAGCGGTGCAGAAAAAGAAAAAAGCTCACCGGTTTTCGCATTTTCGTGGTGAACGTTTTATTTGCGCTGAACCCTGGTCGGCACCAGTTACTCGTATGCCCGGTTCATTGAGGTTGCAGTGTTGTCGTGCCTTTGATATTGGCAATGGAGGGTCGCTTCAGAATCTGGCCAATGTCATCCTGAGTTCCAGAGAGATGAGAACCTGGTCGCAGTTGCGGGTTCCAGAAAGGCGCTGCCGAGAATGGCTCCTTGGTCGCCTTTGTGCCAAGGATGCGGTGCGAGTTCTTGTCAACGAAAAAAAGGGGTGGGGATTGGTCCCGTCGGAGATAGAAATCGTCACAAATGACTACGGACGTCCCTTGGTTGGTGCGAAGCTAGCCAGCGAGCTGGATTATCCTTTGTCCATTTCTATTGCCCATTCGGAGGGTGTGGCGGTGGGAATTGCTGGTGAATGTCGTGATTTTAGGGATGTAGGTATCGATATAGAGCCTGCCACTCGGGACTGCCGGGGACTAGAGAGGATAATTCTACGTACGAGTGAACGATCCCTTCTATCGACGATGAGTCGATTTAGAAGGCAGGAGTGGTTACTGTGTTTTTGGTGTGCCAAGGAAGCCGTGGCCAAAGCCCTCGGACAGGGAATGGTTGGAGGACCATGGGGTTTTCTGGTGAAAGGTGTGGAACTTAAAACGGGCAGGATAGTCTTGAAGCTTGCCGGCAAAGCTTTGCAGCAGTTGCCTCGTTACAGAAACAGGGTTTTCACCGTTTATTCGGGCTGTGAAACTGACTTTGTTTATGCCACATCGGTTGTAGACTGACATCGGTTTGCACATCTGTTTCGGGGCAGGCTGATAAATGGGAGGGGGCTGCCCACTAAATGGAAATGGCGGTTCGTGGGCGTGTTTTGGTGTTTTCGTGGTCAAATCATTCATTTCCTCAAAGGAGGGATGTTTGGGAGAGGCTTTACGTTATCGACGGCTTCGTAGAAGCGACAAAAAGGGACTCTGCGAACTTTTTTACGAGGTCTTTGGCGATGGAAAGGGTACTGATTACTGGGACTGGAAGTACTACCAAAATCCAGCAGGTTCGCATGCATCAGTAATAGCCTTGCATGGGTCTGAAGTAGTGGGCATTTTAGGTGGTATCCCCCTGAGAATGAAAGTGGGCGGTGATACATTGCTCGCCTGTCAGGGCGTTGATACCGTAATTTCTGGAAGACATCGGAAAAGTTCTACATTTTTCAAACTAGAAGCCAGGGTTACTGAACAAATGGAAAAGGCCCAACTGGCTTTTAGATATGCCTTTACTATAAAAGAAACTTACCGACTGTTTACAACAGCGCGCGGTTTTTCCGGTGTTTGTCCGATAATCAAGATGGCCAAGGTGATCAATCCGAGGCCATATCTTCGGCAGAAGACAGAGTTAGGCTTATTGACGGATACGTTGGGCGGTGTGGCAAAATGCGCTATTAGGAAGTGGAATAAGAAGAAGCTGTCTGTGCCTGAAGGCGTTGACATTGTCGAAATAAGCCGCTTTGATCACAGATTTGACGATCTTTGGCACCGAGAACGGGGAAACTATGAAATAGCAGTGGCCAGGAATAGTGAGTATCTCAACTGGCGATATGCTTACGCACCCAGGCGGTATAAGGTTTTTGGTGTTGAATGTAGGCAGGTTGTTAAAGGGTTTATCGTATTAGGGTGCTACAAAGAGGAGGTTACGAGGGGCCGAATCCTGGATATTTTAGTGGAAAGGGGACAGAAAGAACTGGTGGATTTGCTCGTTTCTGAGGCGCTAAACTATTTCATTGATCAAGACGTGGATGTCATCACGTGCTGGATGCTGGAAGGTTGGCCTGCTTTTCATGCCTTGAAGGAAAAAGGTTTTGTTCCAAGGCAAACGTCCCATGACCTTATTGTTCGGTCATATTTTCCGGACAAGATCAGCAATGAATACTTGGCTGACAGCTCTAGATGGTATGTAACAATGGGGGACAGTGATTATTATTGAGGATGTTTTTGGGACCCATACGTTGGATTATCATCTATTTCAGAAAATCCGGCTCAAAATTTGCACGGAATCTACGTGCGTGTTGTCAAAGAGTTCCGAGGGTGAGTCACTGTAAGTTATCGCCTGTGGTAATAATATTTGCGTCCTTAAAGAAATGGGAGGGATTACGGGAAAAATGACAATATCGAAGGTGCCGCCTTTTTTGCAATTGCCACCGGTCGTGCGGGCGCAATTTGAAAAGCTTGCGTCGAGTATTGTCATTCCCCAAAAAAAACAGAAGTTAAGGTCGATCGTTTTTATGAGTTACAATCATGGGGAGGGTACATCCACTATAGTAAAGTATTTTGCCGAGTCCTTGGCCCTCGGGCAAAAGCACAACGTGCTGGTAGTTGACGCAAATACCCGAACCCCTAGCCTGGGACAAAGATCAAATGGCAACGAGGTTAAACACAAATTTTCCTTTTCAGACCTCTTTACGGGGCAGATTGAAGACTGGGCATTGCCCAAGCCTTCGCCTGATTCCAACTTTTCTACCGTTCCAAGTGGAGATATTACATATCACCCATCACAGGTATTCGATCATGAACAATTTGACAGGTTCATAGATAGCGCAAAGAAACTGTTCCATTTTGTGATTTTCGATTCAAGCCCCATCGGTTTATACTATGACTCAATTGTCTTGAGTTCGCACGTAGACGGCGTCATATTGGTCGTTCAGGCAGAAAGAACGCAGCCGAACGAACTAAAACGGGCGAAACAGATGTTGCACGATAGTGATATCCCTGTACTGGGGGTCGTCTTGAACAGGCGGAGGTTTCGTATTCCAGCTTTTGTTTATCAAAGGTTTTTTGGATAGAAAGGCGTGGGATTGTGGAGGAGATGTTGAAAAAAGGAGAACTCCTGTATAACACTTTGTACGTCGTGTTCAGGAGAAGGGTTACGCTTACATTGTTGTGCGTTCTTTCCTTTGGATTCGTTGTTCTTTTTGCATCGTTGACAACACCGACTTTCAAGGCGACCACAAAGATCCTGATTCGGTCAAATCCGCAACAACAGTTGATCCTGTTCAAGAATCTGGCGACTCCAGGCAAGGAGAGTCCGGGTATTAATCCGGGGCATAATTTGATTCAGATACTAACGGGCAGGCAGATGGCTACAGAAGTTGTGGAGAAATTTGAACTCGACAAAAGGGCTCTGAGAAAAGCGAACGAATCCAAAGAGTCTAGGAGTAAAATCGTAGAATCTATTTTTGATACCCTCAACGTCATTGCTACAACTCTTAAAGGCTTGATTGGACTCGAATCTGACCCAGAGGACTATGTCTTACAGGAGGTTAAGCATCTTATTGAGAAGGCAGAAGACGTGCAATTGGAGGAAGAGAGTGACGTCATCAACCTGACTATATGGGAGGAGACGCCAACGCTATCTTCCGATATCGCCAATTTTATGGCTCATCGGCTCGTGGAAAGGGCTAGAGAACTGGAACAGGAGAACGCAAATCAGGCATATCTGTTTACCAGAGACAGAATCGAAAAAGCGGAGATAGACTTGCAAAAAGCCGAGAAATCACTGTTTGCCTTTAGAAAGAGGCACGGGGTGATCAATTTTAGTGATCAGAAAATGGAGAGGCTAAGAAATCTGACTGGCGTAGAAGACAGGTTCCGGATTCTCGAAGTTCAGATTGGAGAAAATGAGGCAAAGCTGGAAGAAATGAACAAGAGGATAGAGGGCCAAAGAAAGCTCCTCCAAAATGCCCCCGTCTTTTCCAACAACCCGGTTGTTAAAGGGTTGATAAGCGCTTTAAACATCCAAGAAATCAAACTTGCAGGCGCCCTGGAGCGATTTACGGAATCGAGTGAGGATGTGAAGACCCTTAAAGCTCAGGCCGCAGAAAGCAAAGACAGAATCGAGAAAGAACTAAGAGCGCTGCTGAATAGTGAGACGGCTATCCTTCAGTCTATTCATCCCGATTTGGCTGAGGAATATACCAGACTTCTGGTCGAAACTGGAGGGCTTCGTTCCAAACGGGCGATACTGGAATCGCAGATTAGCGGATTGAGGGAAGAGGCCTTTGAAATGGCTGAACTGGAAATGGAGTTAAAGAACCTGAACACGCGCAGAGCGGCAAAGAACACGATATATGATAACCTTTTGGGGAAGCTTTCCCAGCTCGAAGTCCAGAAGGCCTTTGAGATCATGGGCCATGATCTCAAAATCATTGATAAAGCCGATATCTCCAAAGATGCCCGTCCTGAACGGCCGGATTGGTCATTGCTGCTTCCTTTAGGTTTTGTAGGCAGTTTCTTGCTCAGTTTTGGACTGGTCTTTTTCATCGAGTATTGGGATGAATCCTTCAAGTCCCCCCAGGATGTTGAACAGAAGCTGGATCTGGACGTTCTATGCACAGTTCCCGATATGTCCACATGAGCGTAACCGACGATAGCCTACTGAAACAGCATATTAGGTTGGGGGACAGAAAACGAACACCGTTCAAGCTGTGCAACATGAGAGGGTCAATTCAGAATCCTTGGTAATGGAATACCTTGTGGTCGATGCCGTGTTCAGCTTTGTTTCCCGCTTCGTGGTTTGGGCCGATGCCTGTTGACGGCTGTTTTGGGCGGAGCTGCAGGAAGGGTAAGCTGAATTGACATGAAGCGCTTATCAGTACAGGGGATTGCCGAGGCGACTGTCATAATCGCCATTGCTCGAGCCTTGGCAGGCTTTTTGAAGCTACTTGTCATTGTTTTTATCGCGCGGGAGTTCGGGGCTGGTCTCATAGTCGATGCTTACATGGTTGCAAAATCGGTACCTATGTTGTTTTTCGTCATAGGTGAGGCGACATTTGTGACCAGTTTTTTGCCTGTATTCGTCAATTACAGGGTCAAGGAAGGTGAAAATCAGGCCTGGCTCCTGTCCGATTCCGTCTTTAGTTTCCTGCTCCTTTTCCTGACTGCCGTTGTCGCTTGTGTTGTGTTCTTTGCCCCCGGCCTGACCTTTGCGCTTGCTCCCGGGTTGCCCGAAGAAACCCTGTCCCTTGGGGCTTCCCTGGTAAGAATGATGTCTCCCGTCATAGTGCTTGCCGGTGCTTCCAGCATGGCAGCATCCATTTTCAATTCCTATCGTAACTTTACGATTCCGGCGGTTGCTTCGGTTTTGTTTCCCTTGGGAATCATAATTGCTGTCTGGCTGTTTGCCGACGTGATAGGCATTTACGCTATTCCCCTGGGGGCAGTTGCTGGAGCCGTTGCCCAAGCCGGCATCACGATAGCAGTTCTGGGAAAGACAAAAAGATGGCTTAGGCCGACGCTGCATTTTCAGTGTTCGGGATTTTTTGAGACGGTGAGGTCAACTGTACCCAGGCTTTTGACGCTTGTGGTCAACCGGGCAAACATCATGGTCGACAGGGTTTTTGCTTCAGCCCTGGGAGGTGGATATATCGCTGCGCTAAGTTATGCGGATAGAGTGGTGCAGATTTCTGTGGTTCTTTTTACCAGTTCATTTGCAAACGCAGCCATGCCGGTCTTGAGCAAGTCTGGTGCGTCTGGTGATTTCGATCGAGTAAGGAGACTATTTCATAAAATGACCGGATTTCTCTTTTTTGTTACCATGCCAGCGTCGATTATTCTCATTCTTTTTGGAAAAACGATCACCACCCTTTTGCTCCAAAGAGGTGCCTTCGACGTTGATGCGGTAATTTTGACCTCTTCCGCCATGATGTTTTACGGATTCGGACTGTTGCCCTTTGCAATGACCATGTTGCTGGGTGTGTTTTTCTACGCCTTGAGTGATTCAATGACTCCGATGAAGGCGGCTTTTGTGTGTTTTTTCCTTAATGTAGGACTTGATGCCCTCCTGGTTCGGTTTCTCGAACTCGGTGGCCTCGCCCTTACCACTTCGTTGGTGGCGATCTTCAGTACAGTCTTTCTATTCTGGTTCCTCAACAAGAAAATCGGCCCCTTGGATTTGAGGCGAATCATGGCCTCTTTTGGGAAGACCTTGACGTCGGCTTGTCTCATGGGGGTGATTATGTGGGGAGTCATGGTCTATTTTGAACGTTCAAACGCTCAGCCGGGATTATGGCTCCAGTTAGGGGGTAGCCTATGCCTTGGTTTTGTTGGATATGCTGGCATTTGCTGTTTGTTTAAGGTGGATGAATGCCGCGTGATCGTGGATGCCGTGTGTAGAAGATTTCAGCCTCGCCATAGGTAAAGGATGCCAGCTAGGGTTACATTTCTTATTGCTAGACTGCTTTTGCAGGCATGAAAATGGATGTAGTCGATTCGCAGTTTGAAAAAATCCCACAAACTTCGCGAGCGGGTTACTTGGCGTTTGGGTTGGTGTGTGTCGCTTTTGTGGCGGCATGGGCTTTCACATTTAGCTACTCAGTTCTCGCAGGACTGGGGATCTTGGTGGCTATAGGGCTATGCACTGTTACGTTTATGTATCCTTTTTGGCTCGTGTTAGGCGTGATGTTGACGTTACAGCTTGGCGAATTCCTGAATCTTCCGGTAACCAAGGATGGTTTGCCGTTGTACCTGGTACTGCTTTTTTTTGCATTTGCGATTTGGGTTGTCAGGGCCCTTCTGACAAAGGATCGGGATCTGTTCTTGACGCCATTGAGTAAGTCGACGCACATCCTGGTCTTGGTTTTTTGGCTCATTATGGTCGTATCGCTGGTAAACAGTAGTGATATGGATGCCTCGCTCAAAGTTGTAAAGAGGTTCACCTACTGCGTCATCGTTTATTTTTTCATACTCTTTAACATCAAAGACAAGGATCAGCTTCGGAAAGCTATGGTGATTTTCGTTTGCGGTAGTTTTGTAGTTGCCATCTTAGGATTGGTAGAAGGTGCGTCTGGAGAGCAGCTCTATGCGCTTCCTTTTTTGAAGTGGAAATCCTTATTTGGTGCGGGACTGCCGGAAATGGTTCTGAAGATTGAGCCTAACAGAATCGCCGGCCCCACAGGCAACTCTGAAAGACACACGATGTACATGATTACCCTGACTTTTATCTGCCTCTATTTGTTTGGCGCCATCAAATCAAAAGGGATGAAAGCGTTTATTGGCGCCATTATCGTCGTGGCTGCTGTGAATATCGTCGGGGCTGCTTACAAGGTTGGGATAGTTGCCCTAACTGCCTCATTAGTCATTTTTTGTTATTTTAGTGGGGCAAAGAAAAAATGGGTTGTGCTCATTTCGAGTATTGCGGCATTGTTTGTGATGATCTTTCTGGTATACCTTGTTTTCCCGGACATCAATGTAGAGCGTTTGATTTCCCTAAGCGGTGAGGCTGGGCAGCATGCGAAGCTGAGAATTCGCAATATGTTAATAGCATTGCAAATGTTTTTCCACAGTCCGATTATTGGCTCCGGCCCTAACGGTTTTATTAATGAATATTTTCGGTATGCCCTGTTTTATCCGGAGGCTGTGCAGCAGAAGCTGACAGCCCACAATTTATATTTACAGGTATTGGTGGATCATGGGTTGCTGGGTCTGCTTGTATTCTTGTTTGTCCTGATCACGGTGGCAAAAAGTCTGCGGCGTCGGATCACCGGAACAATCAGCCGTAATAGAGAGCTGGCAGTTGCCATTTTTGCGGCTTTATGTGCCTATGCAATCGTATGGTTGGCCTCCAGTTTGTTACTTGATCTGAATGTCTGGTTGCTCTTTGCTGTTGCGGGCGTTTTGGAAAGAATTGAGAGAACTGGCGAAAGTGCGCGCGACCTGTCCAGGAAGATGGCTGCATGATCGAACTAGCCGCATGAATATTCTCTATGTGATAGAAGGGGATGGCGGAGGTGCGGTAACGCACGTCTTGACACTGGCGCAAGGCTTGTCAGCAATGGGTGTGTCAGTCAGGATTGCCTTTATGTGCAAGGGGCCTGCCGTGACAGAAGCCGGAAAACTGGGGCTGAGTTTTTCGGTGGTTAACAAGACAATGCCACTGGACATTCGTCCTGTCCTGGAGCTTCTATCAGTTTTAAAAAAGCATGGCATTGATATTATACACAGTCATACTATACGTGGGAACTTTTATGCGAGGCTGGCCGGATTGCTGTACAGGAGGCCGATAAAATGTGTTACAACAATACATAGTCATATCGTTGATGAACTTAGAGGAGAGGGGACCTTCGGGTTCCGGGATTGGCTGTTGTGGAAAAGGGAGAAGCTGACCTGGAAGAAAGTAGACCATTTCATATGCGTGTCAGAGGGGTTAAGGCACAGGCTACTATCAAACAGTGTCCCTTATGACAGGATATCGGTAGTAGCGAATGGTGTCGAGGTGTCTGACTTGACGGCCAGGGAGAAACATAGAAAGTCTGTGAGAGAGGAGTTTTCATTACAGGATGATGAGGTACTGGTAACAACCGTTGGACGACTGGTCCCTGTGAAAAACCACATATTATTTCTTCAAGCTGCAAGGACTGTAGTGAAGACGAAAAGCGTGAAGTTTCTTGTTGTCGGAGATGGCGTGCTCTTCAATTCACTCAAGGAGAAGACGAAGGGGTGGAACCTTGAAGGCAGAGTGTTTTTTGCCGGATGGAGAGACAACGTTGGAAGGATACTCTATGCAACGGATATATATGTGATTACGTCCGTTGTAGAGGGGCTTAATCTTTCCGTATTGGAGGCCATGGCACACGGTGTGCCAATTGTGGGAACGGACGTGAAGGGAGTTTCTGACATTGTAGTGGATAAGGAGACCGGCTTCCTGGTTGAGTTGAATAATGTTGATAGGCTTGCAAACGCTATACTCACACTGGCCGGCAACAGGGAGTTATCCGAGCGAATGGGGAGAAATGGCAGACAACTCGTTGAAGAGAGATATTCAGTTCAGGCAATGGTGGACAATACCGCAAGGGTCTATGAAGACTTGTATAAAATTTCAGGCAATGAGGTATTATAGATGGGGTGTAAGAAAATACTGTTCATAGAGCTGGATGGTGCTACATGGGATGTTATAACCCCGCTGATTGGGAAAGGAAAACTCCCGAGCATCAAGCGACTCAGAGATATGGGTTCGTCTGGTATCCTGATGTCTGAACATGCGGCGATATCCCCAAAGATATGGACATCCATGTTTGCAGGGAAGGGCCATGAGAAGACGGGGATTGATTTTTTTGGCGGTACTTCGAGGATGGTGAAATGCAAACGATTATGGGATATCTTTAGCGAAAATGGGTATAGAGTAGGAGTCTTTGGCAGCTTCGCCACATGGCCGCCCTATGAGGTCAATGGGTTTATGATACCAGCCATTGATTCGGTCGGGACAGAAACCTACCCGCCGGAATACACGGTCTTCCAAGAGCTCGCCTTGAACGAACGAAAGAAATCTAAAGGGATGGAGGTCGGCTCTTTGCCTCTGACTAGTACGTTGGAGTATGCCATCAAGTTGAAAAAGATAGGGGTTTGTTGGAAGACCTACTTGAAGGTTTTGGGGTTTTTTACAGAACGTGTGATGGGCTATCTTGGCAGACCGAAAGATCAGCATTGGAAGAAAGTGATCCTTCATTCGGAGATTTCCGCAGATGTCTTTATCCATTTGTGCAGGCGCTTCCGACCGGATTTTGCCACAATTCACATGCATATTTGCGATTTTCTTTCTCACAGGTACTGGATGGCCTATGAGCCATCCAAGTTTCCTGGGATAGAGAAAAAGCTGGTTGAGCAATACAGGGAGGTCATACCCAGGGGCTATATTCAGGCTGACAAGGCCATCGGAAGGATCTTGGATTCAGTTGGCAAGGAGGCAAACATTGTTTTAGTGTCCGATCATGGTTTTGAGGCAAAAGCGGGCGGGTTCAACCCTCACGAGATAAGTATTGATAAGTTGTTGGAGGTGTTAAGGTTACGCGGAAAGGTCATCGGCGCCCGGTTTGGGCCTGGGGTATACATAAACTTTCAGGATGAAATGCTTATGCATCATGCAGCTGATGTGCTGGCCCATGCCTTCTCGGAAGAGACAGGTGAAAAGGTGTTTCACGTACGAATTTTCGAAAAAACACTTATTGTTCAAAAACCCATGGAGAAATTGAATCGAGACGAAATTTTGAAGAGTGATTCATTTATAGATTTTGGAGAATACGGAACGCATCGTGCCCTTGATTTGTATGTCAGGGAAAAGCAAATGATGTCCGGAGTTCATGCTGAAGAAGGTGTTATAGTCATGTGTGGTCCTGATATAAAAAGTGGCGCGCGACTGGAGAATCTGTCATTCTATGACATAGCACCAACGGTCCTGTGGCTCATGGGTTTGCCTGTGGCCAAGGATATGTGCGGCAGGGCAATAATAGAAGCTGTAGATGAAACTTATTTGAGAGAAAACCCATTGAAAGAGATTGACACCTATGAAGAAGGCGTAGATGCAGAGGATACTGTTGAAGAATTAGACTACGGCAAGATAGAAGAACGACTCAAGAGTTTGGGATATCTTTAGGACATGAAGGAAATGGGACGGAGTATTGGTAAAGGCAAGAGATTCCTGTCGGCCGCATTGGTTCTTTGGGGACATCTGTATCCAAGGAGAGTAATCCCTGTCCTATTGTATCATTCTGTTGATGATTCAGGTTCCGTAATTTCCATTTCTCCAGAACAATTCAAAGCGCAGATGAGATACCTGAAATATGAAGGTTTTAGTACTATATCCTTGAAAGAGTACTTGAATTATTTGCTTGGCGACGAGCAACCTTCTGGGAAAAAGGTAGTTATTACCTTTGATGATGGATTTAAAAATAACTACACCGAAGCCTTCGCCGTGCTAAAGAAGTATCGATTTGCCGCCACAATCTTTATTTCCACAGAGCATATCGGGGGGACATGCTCCTGGGAGAGAGACAAGTCTATTCCGGAACTTCCCATGTTGACATGGGACGAAATAGAGGAGATGAGTGACTACGGTATTAATTTTGAGTCCCATGCCTGTGGCCACCGTTATCTGTCTAAACTCTCAGAAAATGAGGCAAGAGATGAACTAATGATGAGCAAATCGACCATAGAGAAAAGGACCGGGCGGCAAGTGGACTTCTTTTGTCATCCCTACGGGGATTGGAGCGAGCAAACAAAGCTGTTGGCAAAGGAATGCGGTTATAAGGGGGCTTTTACACGGCCGGGTTTCAGTTCTATGAGTTCTAAGGAAGATCTGTATGATTTGAAAAGAATTGGGACGGCGCAGTTTTCATGTTTGGAGGATTTTAAAGCCGGACTCTTGGGAACATATGATTGGTATGTGAAGTTTAAGGAATATTTGGGGATTAGGAGATTTAGGGATTTACAGATTTGGGATTGCGACTAGATGGTTCGAAAACATTGGACCTGTACGGATAGGTTTCGGTCTTGCAGTCCCATGAAAATCGTGCATTCACCGCAGGGACGCAAAGAGCGCAAAGGAAGTCAACCGCAGACGTTCGCAGACACCGCAGACTTTATGTCCGGCCGACCTGACCGGACATAAGGGGCCTATCCGCCTAGTGGCGGATATAAACCAATTATTAGAGCGACTTTGAAAGTGAACATAGCCTTGTTTTGGGGACCTCAGGATTTTTGATATGCCCGCAGGGCATGACTGTTAATGTCTCCGCAGGTCGCGGAGACATTAGTCTGCGGCTGTCGGCGAGAGTCTGCGGTTTCATAAGGGTTTTAGATAGATTAACCGCACAGCTTGAAAACATTGGAGGGGTTGGCTAGTACCGGTATGAAAAAGATTATTTGGATATCTCTTGTGTCTTCAGTATGTTTTTTATCTATGCATTGGTGTGCCCTAGCAGCGGAGATAGTAGTTGATTTTTCTGAGACACAGAGGGGGCCATTTAAGAACATTGCTGGGGGGATCAATTTCTGGGGGCAAAACAAGGCGCAGAAGCGTTTTATTGAAGAGGTTGGGACAGATCTTTACCGGTTGAAGGTCAGGTTGCACCGGGTCAAAAAAAGTGACGGCGGTTACACCAACTTTCCATGGCAAGGCGATGATTTGACTCTGGAAGATATGAAAACGATTGTCCGCAACATGAATGTGGCCAAAAAGAAGGGCTGCCAAATTATACTTCAGATATATGGGATACCCGCCTGGTTATCTGTTTCTAAAGACGGACAGGTTGTAACGAACAACCTGCCTAATTTTGCCAAGTATCCTCCGGAAGACTACGATGAGTGGAAAAGGCTAGTCTCCGCCACAATTCAGCAACTGGAAAAACTTGGGCTGACGCGGGTAGATTACTACGAGATTTTTGGCGAGCCCAACGCCGGATCCACATGGTATATGCAGATGATGCCTTGCAAAGAAAAAGGGGGAGCTATTGTCTACGACTGCCGGCCAAATGAACTCGGTCACAATGCCTTACAGGTAATGAAAGAATTCTTCAAGATTTATAAGTTCTCTGCAGCTGGAATTAGGCATGCCGACCCAGACGCAAAGATAGGTGGTATGGCTGTGATTCCTAACCCGAGCGGTATATGGTGGACACGGTTTTTCACTGAATACGTTCAGTCGCATACATTGCCATTGGATTTTTTTTCATGGCATTGGTACGGCGTTGATGAGGCGCTGTCACATATTCTGGGGAAAATAGGATCAAAAGAACTTAACGTAGCTCTGGTTCGCCGATTTTTCGAAGGGAAACTCAGGAAACAAGGTTTTGACGATCTGGATATAAACCGTATCATCGTTGATCTATATATTTACTTAAAAGATCTTAAAACGTTGACCAGCAAAGCCATTGCGTATCCCTACTCTTTTGTAAGCTCTCATCTCAAAAGAATTCTGAATCAGGAGGGGCTGGATTCAACAAAGTTGTTCTTGACTGAGTGGAATGTAAATCATGTTGCAGATAGCAGGCATGATACCCACTATGGAGCTTCATTCATAACAAGAGGGCTGATTGATATCACGGGTTCGAGTACTGAGGGCCAGAACCTGTACGTGCTGTCCAATCGAAGAGTATCTTATCATGATCAAGGATTTGGTGGTTTTTACGGACTGTTCAGGTCAGACAAGATAAGTAGTCCCAAGGCGAGTTTTAATGCCTTTAGACTATTTGCGATGATGGGAAATAGAGTAAAATCTACAAAGGTGCGAGTTTTCGGTGATGATATCTATGCAATTGCGACGCAGGATGGTGATAGTGCTTCACTGCTGCTGACCTATTATAAGATGGCCAAGCGTCCTGATTATGGCTTGGCTCAAGATGTGACGATAAGTATGGAGAATATTCCCTTTTCCGAGTACACGTACAAGGTCTACTTGATAGATAAGGACCATTCGAATAGTTACTATGGTTTCGGTCCGGAACTGGAGGTTGTTGAACAGGGCAATGGGAGTAGCGTTTTGAAAAAGAAAATCAATTTGCCCGTTTATGGTGTATGGATGATTCAACTTGAGCGGACCTAGAAAATGTGGTGGATAGCGCCTAAACGGCTTGAGAATATTAATCGACTAAGTGACAAGGACGGTGCTTGTGTCTGAGAACGGGAAAAGAAAAGTGGTGGTAATCGGTTTGGATGGGGCAACCCTTGATATTATCAGGCCCTTGGCCAACAGAGGGAGGCTGCCTAATCTGGCCAGGATAATGAAAGATGGCGTGCACGGCGAATTGGAATCGACCATACATCCTATCACTCCCCAGGCATGGACTAGCTTTTTAACGGGGAAGAAGGCAGGCAAACACGGTATTCTTGATTTCAGCCGTAGAAAGAAGGATTCCTATGATATTGAATTCGTTAACGCCAGTCTGAGGAAAACTGAGAGCATTTTCTCCATACTAAGCGGGGCTGGCAAGAAAGTGGGGGCAATAGCAATACCATTTACCTTCCCGCCCGAAAAGGTAAATGGCTTTATGCTTTCGGGCATGGACTCGCCAGGTGAAGACATCAGAGCCGTGTATCCCGATGCGCTTTACGATGAGATAAAGAAAGCATTTGGTCACTATCACATACATCTGGCTTCGCCTGTGGGACGAAGAATCGACCAGGCAAAATTCTGGAAGGACATCAAAACAGAAGATGAAAACAGGACACAGATTAGCAGATATCTGATGCAAAAATACTCCTGCGATCTCTTCATGACCGTCTACAATAACACAGATCGCGTTGCGCACCAACATCTCGACGAGTCTGTGTACAATAACATTCAAAATGGCAGAGGCATAGATGCAGAGGACCTATTGGTAAAGACCTATGAGAATACCGATTCCCATGTAGGCGCTCTCATTTCGGATTTGGGCGGAGATACATCCGTTATTATCATGTCAGACCACGGTTCGGGTCCGATAAAAAGAGTCTTTTTCCTGAACAGATGGTTGGAGGAAAACGGCTTTCTGGCATACAGAAAAGAGAAACAAGATGCGGTGAAAAGGGCTGTGCGTCAGGCTCGATTTCTTGCGAAGCGCTTCTTGCCACGGTCTGCAAAAAATTTCATTGAAGCAAGGTTCGGGGGGGTAAGAGACAAGGTCGAATCGATGTTATCTTTTTCAGACATTGACTGGGAAAAGACAAAGGCCTACGGCTTCGGCATGTATGGCAATATCTATGTGAACCTTAATGGCAGGGAACCAAATGGTGTTGTGGAGCCTGGCAGGCAATATGAGGATCTGCGCGATCAGATCATCGAGAAGCTCAAAAGCCTTAGAGATCCTGACACGGGGGAGAAAATTGTAGAAAAAGTATACAGGCGGGAGGATTTGTACGACGGGCCTCAAGTTGAGGATGCCCCGGATTTGCTGATCGGCTGGAATGATTATGCCTATTATACTTCAGTTACCCTGGGCAAGGAAAAGGGAGAGATTTTCGGTCCCCACATGAACATTGACTGCTCAGAGTATAAACACGTAGGTACTCACCGGCTCAACGGGACCTTTATGGCAATGGGACCTGACATAAAAAAAGGCATTGAGATCTGCGGTGCTGGGATATGTGATGTGGCGCCAACGATCCTTTATATGCTTGGTGAACCGATCCCCGATGATATGGACGGAAGGGTGTTTGCTGAGATATTCGAGGAGGATTTCTACAGGGACAATCCTCCCCAATACAGGCGCTCCGGACAGATTGAGAGGGCTGATGAGGTTGTTGCCTATTCAGACGAAGAGAGCCGGAATGTGGCGGAGAGGTTAAAGGGGTTGGGGTATCTATAGGCATGCCTTCCACGGTAAACAGAGACAAAGATTCCGTAGGTTTCATGGATGTTGATATAGCAATAGTCGATGAAAAGCAACTTTTTGACAGAATTATTCTTTTTGTCCGGCAGGAGAAACCGCGCAAGGTCCTGTACGTGAACGCCCACTGCATGGTGATATCAAGAAAAGATAAGGTGTATCGCAATATTTTAAATAACGCGCATTTGGTGTACGCAGACGGTATTAGCCTTGTATGGGGGGCCAGGCTGTTGGGTCATTACCTGCCTGGCCGGTTGACGGCCGCTGATTTTATGCCAAGGTTTTTCAGTCTTTTTGCAGAAGCGGGGCTCAGAGTCTACATGTTGGGGGCGCGTCCTGGTGTGGCAGAGACTGCGGCACAAAGGCTCAGGGAGGACAACCCTGGACTCGAGATTGTTGGCACACAACACGGATACTTCAAAGAACGGGAGTCCGAGAGAATAATTGAAGGGATCAACAGGGCCGACCCTCATATATTGATGGTCGGCATGGGGGTGCCTTATCAGGAGAAGTGGATCGATCAGCACTATGACGAGCTGAATGCTTCTGTGATCTGGGGGGTGGGGGCCTTGTTCGATTTCCTTTCAGGCAGGCTTGCGCGCGGACCTCAGTGGTTGTTGGCCAGTGGATTTGAGTGGCTTTGCAGGCTGGTGGCAGAGCCTAGGCGGCTGTGGCAGCGCTATCTTGTCGGGAATCTTTTGTTTGTCTGGTATGTCTTGCGCTGGAAGCTGGAGAACAAAAAGAGCTAACCGCAGACTTGCGCAGACGACGCAGACATTTTGTTCGGCCGACCCCAGTTTAAATAAGGCTACGCCATTTCACGGGGCAGGCCTGGCCGAACAAACAATGCCATCCGACTTTCGGCGGTGATGTCCTCAAGCCGCTGGGCGCAACTGGAAAATAATGGACACGAATGCGATGACTCACGCTATTAATGGCACTGCGTTTGAAGCAAATCTAATGCTCGGGCAAGCTTCCTTGCAGAATGATTCCTGATTTGCTCACATTGCCAACTGTCGGCTGAAAGGTCGAGGGAACGGCATGACAGTTATTAGGTGTGCCACAGGCCTGCCCCGATAAATGCACAGCATATTTGGCCGGGTTCGCCCAGCCACTCTAGTCTGGGTTAGTCGGCGTGTGTCTGCGGTTTCATAATAATGGTTGTATTCGATTATTTTTTCTGGATATCAGGCGGACTGCTCCTTGCGGTTATGGTTTACCTGTGGTTTCTGGCTGTTGTGAGTCTTATACCGGAAAGAACGGTCGCTATTACCAAAGAGTCTCAGACAAGATTTGCGATTTTGATTCCAGCGCATAATGAAGCGGCGGTTATAAGGGCCACTCTGGAGAGTGTGAAAACGTTAGATTACTCGGAGATGCTATATGACGTGATTGTCATTGCCGACAATTGCACGGATGAAACGGCCGAACTGGCCAGACAATATGAGGCTAGAGTGCTGGAGAGGAAAGACGAAAGAGAAAGGGGTAAAGGCTTTGCCCTACAGTGGGCTTTTGAAAGTCTGAAAGCAAGAGGAGATTTTGCCGGTTATGATGCCTTTGTTATCATAGATGCCGATACAGTATTTGATCCACTTTTTTTGGAGGCAATGAATAAGAGAATAGCAAAGGGCGAGATGGCCATTCAGGGGTATTATGACGTTAAAAATCCTGGAGCATCTCCCATGGCGAGTCTTTCATATCTCGGTTTTGCCTTGAGTCGAAACCTCAGGTACAAGGGCAGAACCAGCTTGGGTTGGTCCAGCAATCTTTTGGGGAACGGCATGTGTTTTTCAAAGGAGATCATAAGGCGGTTCGGGTGGGATGCCACCTCCATAGTGGAGGACATGGAGTATGCCGTGATGTTGCGCTTAAACGGCATAACGGTCTCTTTTGGGCCGGAGGCTCTGGTATTTGCTGAAATCCCCGATACATTTAAGGATTCGAAAATACAGCGCTCGCGCTGGGATATTGGTAGATTTCAGGTCAGAAACAGGTATCTTGTGCAGCTTATTAAAGAGGCTCTCAGAAAGAGGGACATAGGCTATTTGGACATGGCTATGGAGCTGCTCATTCCGCCCTTTTCACTATTTGTAGTACTTTGCCTCATATTATTCGGGCTATTTCTTAGCAGTTCTTTTACAGCAATCGATACACTTTCGACCATGTGGTTTACTATAATATTGATGCTCGTCACATACATACTGCTCGGCCTGGTTAAGGCCAAGACGGGCTGGAGAACGTATATAAACCTTGTGTATGCCCCTTTTTTCCTTATGTGGAGGGTGAAGACGGTAATATGGGGATACTTTGCCAAGGTTGGAAAACATTGGATAAAGACAGCAAGGAAGGATATTTTGAAATAACTGACCCCAGAGGCGCAGAGGAGATAAATTAACCGCAGACAGGCGCAGACTACCGCAGACTCTTTTGTTCGGTCGATCCGCCTTCGCTCAGCGAAGCTACGGGGGGACAGGCCTGGCCGGACAAAAAATGCCATCCGCCTGACGGCAGAATAAAAGAAAATATGGATGTCAACGACATTACCTATGCCATAAATGGAGCGGTGTTTGAGGTAAATCGGGTGCTTGGGCCAGGTTTTCTTGAGAAGGTGTATGAAAATGCCCTAATGGTTGAGTTGACAAAGCGAGGGCTCAAGGCTGAAAATTAGGTTCCGATAACAGTCTATTACAAAGGGAATGCGGTTGGCGAATATGTTGCGGATATGGTTGTCGAAGGGAAGGTCTTGATTGAACTGAAGACAGTTGAACAGCTTGACAGGATACATGAAGCACAGCTTCTGAACTACTTAAAGGCTACAGGGCTACAGGTTGGGCTGTTGGTCAATTTCAAGCACGAGAAAGCCGACATAAAGAGAATGGTCTTGAACCTGCCCGAAGGGCATGACTGTTAATGGCTGGCCAGGTCGGGCAGACATTAGTCTGCGTGTGTCTGCGGTTTTATAAAGGATTATTAGATGAAGGTATTTATTAGCTATCCACCTTTTCGAGACAAGGGAAGTCCCATGTGGACACAAAACAGGCAGTTTCAGTGGTACCATATGGGTTCTTTCATATATCCTCTTGTGCCCGCTATGGCAGCTACGTTACTGGACCGGGAAGGCTTTGAAGTAACGTGGGATGACGCCATTGCTGTAGGTGAGAGCTTGGAACAATTCACGAACAGGATCCATTCCGAAAAACCCGATCTGATAGTTTTTGAGACCAAAACGCCGATCATCAAGAGACTTTGGAGGCTGGCTGGAGACTTGAAAGGACAAGGTGTTGAATCAAAGCTGGTCATGGTTGGAGATCATGTCACAGCGAAGCCGGAAGAATCGTTGTTGGAGTCACCGGTTGATTATGTAATTACAGGGGGAAATTATGACATATCTTTACTCTCACTGGCCAAACACCTAAGAGATGGCGATGATCTTTCCCCCGGCATTTGGTATAGAAATGGAGATCAGGTAGAAAATACCGGGAAATTTAGGCTCGATTTTGACCTTAACAAACTTCCTTTTGTTGATAGAAGACTCACAAAGGCCCACCTTTATGGCGAGAAATGGAAGAAGCGCCTTCCCTTCATGTACACGATGGTGGGAAGAGATTGTCCGTGGGCCAAATGCACTTTTTGCTCGTGGACGACGCTATATCCTCGCTTTAAAACGAGAAGCCCCGACAGCCTTTTAGATGAGATTGGCTACCTGATTGATGAGTTTGGGACAAAAGAGATTTTTGATGACACCGGCACTTTTCCAGGAGGAAATTGGCTCAGGACCTTTTGTAAGGGGATGATTGAAAGAGGCTATCACAAAGAGATTTTGTTTTCCTGCAACATGAGATTTGACTATATGCTCGACCCGTCCATGCCGGCACTGATGAAGGAGGCCGGTTTCAGGAAGGTGAAATCGGGCCTTGAGTCTGCCAGTGACGAGACACTTGCCAAGATAAGAAAAGGATACGGGGTAAAAGAGATTATAAGAGGATGCCAGAATGCTGCCAGGGCAGGAATAGACGTGCATCTCACAGTGATTATCGGTTATCCGTGGGAAACAAGAGAAGATGCACAACGGACACTAGAGTTGGCCAGGCAACTCATGGCCGACGGAGACGCAGAGATGCTTCAGGCCACAACTCTTGTACCTTATCCTGGAACACCGCTTTACAAGTATGCGGTAGACAATAATCTATTCAGATTTGACCCAACGGATTACGATCGTTTTGACATGACCGAAGCGGTACTCAAGACGCCCGACATGACACCGGAAGAGGTGACTCACATGTGCCAGGGCGTTTATCGGTCCTTTCTCGCGCCCAGGTTTATTTTAAGACAGATTATGAACGCACGCTCATGGGAGGATGTGGAATATTTACTCAGGGGAGTAAAAGCGGTAGTCGGGCACTTGAGGGATTTTGGAAGGGTAAGAAGTAGAAAGACAGTTCGGTGATGAGGAGTGAAGTTGTCATAACAAAGTCCCCACGTTCGTCTCAGCTTTCATATGTTCTTTTTGTCGAACGATCATCTCGCAAAGCCTATCCGTCTGTGAAACGGATAGAGCCTTTAGACTCATACTTTGTTTAGCCCTCATGCGCTCAAATTCAGGGACAATAAAGTCCTGAAGAAGAGACCTTGTGGTTTTCTTTCGCTAAGGGACGATATACACCAGGCCTGTTTTTCACATGATAGAACAAATATGGCATGAAATGTGCTATTTGTAAGAACTTCGGTAGCCCAGTGTGTTTTTCCTTCATTAAACGCTCTGGCAGCAGACATCATCGGCTTGGAAGAGCCGGGGACCGGTCGAGGATCAAAACGTTAATGTTTATCGAAGCGGGTACCGATTTAGAAAAAAATATACCCAAGAGAACAACATGAAGAAATATGGGTCATTTCCCCATTTAGCCTTATTCTTCTTTTCTTTGATTTTCTGTCTTGCCCACTCAGGCTGCGGACGTTCTGTGGATCGGACCGCCGTGAAAAAGACAAACTCGCCCCCAAGCGCTTCCAGGGCCAGTTCGGTCAATATGGTCAAGCAAGACCTTTCCATGGCGAAAAGACTGAGGCAGCGCCAACCCTCGGAATACATAATTGGACCGGAAGATGTGGTGGAGATTTCCGTATACGGGCACGATGATCTGAGGATGGAAGCCACCGTCAGTTCCACAGGCAAGATTTCATATTACCTTGCCGGGGACATTGACGCAGCCGGATTGACTCGATTTCAGTTGAGGGACAACATTAAAAACAAACTGGCCACGTACGTAAAGGATCCTCACGTGATTGTGCGAGTCAGCCAATACCGAAGCCACAAGGTCTTTGTTTTAGGTGAAGTGCGAAAGCCCGGGGTATACCGTATGAGAAACGACATTACGCTAGTTGAAGCTATCTCTGCGGCCGGTGGCGTAGGTCCTGACGCCTACCTGAGCGGGGCCTACGTGGTCAGGGACGGGAAAATTTTGTTGATCAATTTTTACAAGCTGATCGAAAAGGGAAATACCGAAGAAAACATACCGCTCACATCCGGTGACGTTGTCTATATCCCTGATGATAAAGAGCAAAGAGTGTTTGTGCTTGGCGAGGTGAACAAACAGGCCGCCATACGAATGCGGGACAGGATGAGCCTGTTTGAGGCCGTTGCCGAGGCCGGAGGCTTCACACGGGATGCCAGAAAGGATTCCATTGTAGTGATGAGGGGAAACCTCAGCGAGCCTGAAGTAATGCAGATAAATGCTGAAGATATGAACCTTAGCGCCAATATCGTCTTGGAGCGCGGTGATATCATTTATGTTGCCAGCACTACGTTTGCCAATGTGGAACGAATCGCTGTGAGGATCTCCAACATCTTGCGGCCGTTTCTGGATGTGGCCCGAGGCATCATTTTACACGACGCCACAGTGGATGTTTTGGAGGGAGACACGAGACAGCCGAGTGTGGTCGTGCCCTAGAAGGGATTGAGGGAAAAAGGCGGATGGGGCTGACGAGGATTGGGGAAATCGTCTTAAGAAGAAGACGGATCATCGGGCAGACTTTATTACTCGTGATCCTTGTGGTGGTGGTGGGAAGTTACTTGGCTACGCCAATCTACGAGTCTTCTGCTAAGATATTGATTAAAAAGACGGAGAAAGAGCATGTTGCTGCTGTAAGCGGCAGTTCCATTCGTGGTTCCGAAGTCCCTATCACCAGGCGTGAAGTAGACGTCAACAAGGTCCTTGCTGTTTCGAGTCCGTATATCGACGGCATGGCCTTCAAACTTCAGTTAAGGGATGGGCAAGGCAATCTGATTAAGGCATGCCAGATGACAAGACGTGGGATATTTGCCGCCATCAAAGAAAGGCTGTTTTGCGAGCCAGGGATCGGTATTGACCAGTATCAACAAACGGATGTCTTGGAAATCACAGCGACATCTCCGGATGCAGAACAGGCGATGTTTATGGCGAATACCCTTGCTGAGATCATGGTCGATCAAAGCCAGGCTCAAGTTAGGGATGAATACAGGAATGCCAGGGATTATCTGGAGGATCAGATACACAACATAAGGCAAGACTACAACAAGGGCCTTCAAAAGATGGCTGTTTTCAAAAAACAACACCAGACCATTGACCTGAAGACAGAGACAAGACTGGCGGCTGAAAACATGGCCGATCTACTGAAAGAAAAGCAAGACAATGTCATCAGTCTGGCTCAGGCCAGTGCCAAGCTAAGAAGCCTAAAAGACCACCTTGAAAAACAGAGTCCCGAGTTCGTATCGACGACCACGTTGCAGGAAAACCCCCATATTAAGGTTCTTAAGAGGAAGCTCACAGAACTCAGACTGGAGTTTGCACAGGTCAGCAGCGAACTGACTGAAAGGCACCCAAAGGTTCAGGCCATAAAGCAGCGAATGAACAAAGCTGAGTCGGAACTGAAAAGTGAAATAGCGGTATATCGATCCTCAGCGCCGGAACTTTTGGCGCTTTACGGAGAGATACGTGCACTGGAGGCCCGCCTGGAAGGGATAAATACGCAGATTGACAAGGACTCTAAGTCCATTGAGGGACTACCTGATATGGAATTCGAGCAGGCGAATTTTGATATGGAGTTTAAGGCGATGCCGAAGGTTTACAGCTCACTCTTGGATTACTTATATCAAAATGGGATGGCTAAAGCTACAACGCTTTCCAAGATTAGGGTGATAGAGACGGCAGCGAAGCCCCTTTCGCCTGTATGGCCAAACAAACCCGCAAATGCCGCTGCAGGAGTGATCTTTGGACTGGTCCTTGGGTTGTGCCTTGCCTTCATCAGAGAATATCTGGATGACACTATCAAGACGGCGAGGGACGTAAAGTTGCTCAGGTCATCGGCATTGATCGGCGTTGTGCCAAGGCTGAAGGCAGAAGAGACGCCTTTGATTGCAGGCAGAGATGCAAATGATTCCCTTTGCGAATCCTATCGAATGATCCGGACTCACCTTCATCTTATCGAATATGTCGAAGAGAGGCGTCTCCACAGCGTATTGATCACCTCGGCCGGTCCGGGAGAAGGCAAATCAACCATGGTTGCGAATCTCGGAGTTTCTGTTGCACGTGAAGAAAAAAGGGTACTCATTGTGGACATGGATTTGAGGAGGCCAAGGCTACACACATATTTTGACGTCCCAAATGATGCGGGAGTGGTTGACGTGTTGAAAAGCACTTGTTCTTTTGACAAGGCCATTCAGCAGACAGGGATTCCCGGTCTGAGTATCATGCCCAGCGGTCCTGAGTATCATGACCCGGGGGCATTGATAGAATCAGATGAGGCGGGTGAGTTGATATCAAAGATGCGGGCGTACTTCAATTTTGTCATTCTTGATACAGCCCCGTTGCTTGTGAAAAGCGATGCCCTGGCGCTGGCCCGATATGTGGAAGGTGTTGTTGGCGTACTTGAGAGTGAAAAGACGACGCGTCGTGCTTTCTGTGAATTAGGGGATATCCTTACAAAGGCCAATATCATGCCACTCGGTTTTGTGCTGAACAGATACCCTGTCCAAAAGGGGAAATATTTATATCATAGATCTTATCGCGGCCATTATGGCCGACAATTGTCAACGAGTACGGGCAGTATATGAACGTGAAGTGTGAAAGACAATCTGCCACTGTGAGAGTAATATCGGTTTTCTTTGCATCAGTATTATTGATAGTGGTCTCAGGCTGCGGGAACGTTACCGATCAAGACCTGGCAGATCTCCAGAGTTCCAATGCCGTTGTGAGGAAAGATGCTATTGACAGGATTTCTCAAGGGAGGGCATTTTCCTTTCCTTTAGTTAGTAGCCTTGTAGACGCCAGGCACAAGGAAGAGGCTGTCAGGATCATGATGGAATTATTGTGCAGCGGAGATGAGTCAAAGGATATGCAGTTGAATATACTCGCCCGCTTGGGGGAATTAGGAGGAGAGGTGGAGGTACCGTCTTTCCCCTTGATTGAAAAGCTTAAAGACAAAGACCCGGAGATTCGTAACGCGGTCATAAGCACCCTGGCAAAATTGAAGGCCAGGGCGGCATCAAAGCCCCTCGTTGATTTGCTGGAGCAAGAGACCGGGAAATATACGATCATATGGGCTCTTGGTGAGATCGGAGACCCTGATGCGGTTAAGACTCTTAACCGGTTGTTGGCCAGTGATGACAAATACGTAAAGTATAACGCTCAGCAGGCCTTGGCAAAGATTGCGAAAAGTGAAGGCGAAAATGCTTCGGCCAAACTTGAAGTAAAGAATTTGCCTGCTATTATCAAGATGGCCTTCAGAAAATATCAACAAACAATGATGGTTATGTTTGCGAAAATGAGAGGAGTTAAAAAGGGCTGGGCTGGAACTTAGAGTGGCGGGATTGCTATTGTTGTGTGAACTGTAGAAAAGGCGGAGCCGATGTCGACTCCGCCTTTGTTGTTTAGACTTTTTTCCTCAAGCAGTTACGGAAGGTCCGCAGTGCTGAAGTCCCAGGTCATTTCATCTTGGTCCAGCAACGTGCCGCCCTGCGTATCATAAACGTAAATACGCATTAGGACTTTTGCCGGGCTACCGTCCCCGGCAGTTGCGGGAATGGCGCCCTGCCACTGGACCTCAAAGGTCCCCGAACCGACTGTCCCCTGTTTGTTAAGGGGAAAAGACCAGTCCGGTCCGGACATGGACACGCTGTTGCCGACTGCCGAGTTCGTTATCTGCACGAAGTATGGGCCTGATGTGCCGCCCAGCGTAAAAGAGGCATGAACACGGAAAGCTTCCGGCGGACTTATATCAAACTCTTTCTTCGTCACGTCGCTTGTATTGGTGGTCCACACGGCATCCAGGGTAATACCCTGCGGCCCTTGCGGATTTCGGAACCACGTTAAGCGGCCGGTCGGATGGCAACCGGAGCATACATTATTGACAGATGCATTTGGGATTAACCCGCATATCAGACTTCCATACCGACTTTCGCCAAACACTGTGGTCTCTGTTGTTCCATCGGCCTTGTACCAGTAAAAATCCAAGGCCGGCACCTTGTCTGAGGTCCCAGGCGTGCTCATAAGCTCTCCATGGCGGATCATGGCCGGATTGGGTGGCCCGTGAACATTATGACAGTTGACACATGTCATGGCAGAATCTTGACAAGCACCGCTCGTGCAACCAACGCCGTCAAAGTCCGAGTCTGAAGCGATCCAGGCCGGCCACCAATTGAGATGCATTTCGTGGTATTGCTGGCCCGTCCCGTCGTCCCGAAAGTTGCTGTCATTACCTGTGATGTCTGTATAGAGGTGGCAGTTTGTACAGAGCCTGAAGGCGACCGGATGAACTTCACCGTTTCTGGGCACAGCCATGTCTTCATTCAGGCGATAGCCGGTTCGATAGTTGTTTTGTGAAGCAGAGGCGGAATAAGTTCTGGCTTCGCCATCCGTATGGAGCACACTCAGGTCATGGCAGTCTTCGCACACAACGTCGTAGTTCCCATGGCCAGTGTGGTTGTAGCCCCATGAGCTGTTATTGCCTGTCACGCTGGGAGCGTCAGCGCCATAGACCACGGACGTCCCGTCGTCATGACAGGTGGCACACCAATTTTCATTCCCCGGTTGCAGGTCTGTTCCGTTTTCCTCGTAGACCGCATTTTCCCACTTTGCTTTAGCCTCTGCAGACCCGTCAAAGGCGCCACTTGGACTGTGGCAGGGGTCGCAGACTGTTGTGGTGGCTTTGGGCTGATCGTCGATGAACAGACTGAAGTTGCCCGATTTATGGCATTGAATGCAGGCGTCTGTGCCATACTGAATGTCAAAGCGAGGCCCTTTCAGATCGCTCAAATGAGTGGCATGCGACTGTGGTCCTACCAAAGTGGGTTCGAAGTAATTCTCCATGTCATCCTTAAAGTGGGGATGACAGGTGGTGCAGTGTTCCCCGGCATAATGGCGAGGATTTAGGGGATCTCCGATATTATTATGATAAATGGTTGTTGTGTGGCATACCTCACAGGGCCCGTCGAGATCGCTGTTATTGCCGTCTGCCAGGGTTCCGTCTGCCGGCAGTGGGAGATCATCGGTCTTCGTGTAGGTGACGCCTGTAAACTCCACCAGGCCGCCTACCGGCCAATCGATGGACGATTTTACCCACCGGAGATTTCCTGTGCCAGCATACTCGCCGCTGATAAAATCGTGGCAGACGTCACACCCTCCCAGGTAGGTTCCAGGAATGCCATAGTGCCCAATGGCGTGTGCATTAGACAAACCCATCGGGATTGACAATAACAGGGCCAAAAAAGCGTAACTTATCACGAAAACCGCTTTTTTCATCATTTCCTCCCTCTTTTCATGCTCATGTGCACTGTGTCACGGACATGTAGCACCATTGGCCGAGACATAAAAGATTTTGAACACTCATTTTCTAACTTTAAAGGTCAGGCTAACAAACCGAAAACGCTACTGCAAAACTTTCCTTATTACTAAATACCACGCAACAGAACCTCAACGCAACGGCCTAAAATGATTGCGACAAAAAAAGCCGAAATCTCCTTGTCCCTAGTTTGAGATCCCAAAAAAGGAAAAAGAAATATCTGCAATTTAAGTATGTTAGACATATGACATTGCGACTGCAAGAAGCATATCTCATATAAGGGTCTTAATGTCCTATGGTAATGGCCTTACAACAACTTGCTCCAATACCGTGTTTGTTTCAGTAGCGCTTGGTAACTCGCCCGTGGGGAGCCATTTTACCCAAACTTTTGCACCAATCGTTTTATTCCCCTCACCGCTGACCAGGAAATAGGCGCTGGTGCTGTAAGTCCCGTCGGAACGGAGTGTCCAAGTTCTCGGAGCGGTTTGATAGCCCAGCCCGCCGAATACAATTTGTATTTGTATGGGCAGAGGCATATCTGAAGTTACCGTCAGTGTTGCCTCAATCTTTACTATATCATAAAGATCAAGCTGTTCCTGTTGATCCCCAACACCATCGAACACGGGGAGCTCCACTCTTCCCGGTATATCCGGGCTTTCCCCAAGCACGCTAACCTCTGTGTCAATGATTAGCATGGTCTCCAAGTCGGGATCCGTCCATTCCGCGCTGGCCGGAGCCACAAGAAAGAGGGTTATACCCAAACAAACAAACAAGCACCACAAAAAGCCTTTAGCTGTCTTGATCTTTTGCACGTCGTTTCCCTTCCTTTGTTTTTAAGGTTCTGAAGATTATTAATTATTCACCGGACCAAAACCGAAGCAGGCCCACTCATAAACAGTCTTCCCCTTGATATCTGGGCCACTAGTTTTTTTCTAACTAGGCTGTTTTCACCTCCTTTCTGCCGTCTGCGGAACTATTTGTATTCTCAGTTCATACGCTTGGTCAAATCGTTTGGGTGGGTCTCACTACTCTTTCTTCATGTGCATCAAGGCTGTAGTTTCCGGCCTTAATGGGCCAATATAGAAGCGTGCTATTGTACGTCGGATCCGGGCCGACGGTCTTCATGGTCTGCATGACGGCCACGTTGACGGAACGATTTTCGTCCAGAAGCTGTCTTAAGAGATGCATTGTCGCCCTGTCCGTATGGGAAGCTGAGACCGACCCATTCCAGCCTATATAAGCTCGTGCTCCTTTTTGTACGAACGCACTGGCAGCGCATTTTTTGACACCAGTGCACCCCATCATGAGAACAACCGCACCATCAAAAGAGCCCTTCATGTTAAACCGGACAAACTTGTCAGTAATAACCAGGTATTTGGGATCTCCTTTTTTGTACGGCGTGAGGTATCCGGAGGCTACCCGATTGCGGAGCTGCTCATAAACGTATCGGTGTTTTGTGTAGGGTTCTGACGTAAACATTGCCAGAGATAAATATTGAGGGATGTAGGCAGAATGGACCCTGAGGATGATCAACTTGTATCCATGAGTTGGAAGGTTTCTGTATAATTCCACCGTCACGTCCCCGCCTTTGAAGTAGTCCACCTTGTATCCCGCGCCTTCCAATATGGCCGTGCATTCCTTGACAAAGGCAGGGTTGGGCCACGAAGTGCTCAAATGGTCAACAATCGCAGCCTTTGAGGGATTCTCTTGGCTGCTGCTGGCTAGGCAAGCTGAATTTGATGGGCGAAAAAGAAGCAAAGCCACAAAACACACGAGGCTCGTGCCGATGATCCTCCATCTCGGCTTTTTGTAATGTGCCGATATAATGTCTTGCTTATCTTTCTTCACGGCTCCTTTTACAAAGTCCGTCGTTTTTTCCTCCATACAATAATCGACATCGCAATCCCTGCCAGCAACATAAACCGGCCGAGGAGAGAAGAGACCAAGTCCAACTTATTCACCGGCAAACCAACACCGCCAACGCCTCCCGTACTGGCACCGAGGGGAGTGGGATAATACAAATGGAGGGTTGGGTCCGTGTTCAGGTTAATGGGATTTCCCGCGGCATCCTGCCCAGTCCATAGAATATCCAGTGAATAGTCCCCTGGTTGGCTCCCGGCACCCACATTGAAACACGGGTAAAAGACAGTGCGGGTCTGTCCTGCAGGGACTGTCATATTTCCAGGCAGGAGTGTCGTTTGGACATCTGACGGTGCCGTCTGATGCCAAGAGATGTCTTGAGATACCTGAACATCATGAGGTCCTGGGTTTTCAATCTGTATCCTAAAGCACTTGTATCCTGGAATATTGACGCTGATGGTCTTTGCCAGCGCGACAGCAGTGGGGAGACAGGCCGCCTTGCCTGCGCAATCGGTATCCTCGCAGTTCAAGTCTCCGTCGCAGTCGTTGTCTTGGCCGTCATCACAGATTTCAGTAGCTCCTGGGTGGACCGACGCGTCATTGTCATTGCAGTCAACCGGTCCGCAAATGCCCCCTTGAAAATAGTAGCCGTCGCCGTCATTGTCCGTACAGGTGAGGCAGACCGGGTTTCCCGAGCAGTCAGAATCATCGCAGTTGATGTCTCCGTCGCAGTCATTGTCTACCAGGTCATCACAGATCTCAATAGCGCCTGGGTGAACTAACGGGTCATTGTCATTGCAGTCCGTGGCGATGGGATACCCGTCACCGTCAAAATCGTCGTCCAAGGTGGTGAGGTTGCAGTCGTCGTCTTTGCCGTTGTACGGAACTTCTGTAGCGCCTGGGTGGACGCTGGAATCCGTATCGTTGCAGTCGGTTTGAGGTCCATTCGGACAGGAAGTCACACCTGGGTTCCCGTAACCATCCTTATCATTGTCCTGACAGACGGGGGGACA